>CAYXJZ010000026.1:0-36623 GCA_964465355.1 uncultured bacterium
GTGGCCACCGAGGCGGTGCAGCTCAACGAGGACTTCCAGGACTTCAGGCGCACCGACGCACTGCTGGCGCGCGGCATGGCCAGGTCCGCCCTCTGGGCGGCTGGCATGGGTCGGGCGGGCGATGACGATGCAGCAGCCGATGACCTGCTCGAGGTCATGCTCACCCAGGACCGTGAGGCCGAACGCCGCCTGCCCGCCGCCCTGCACTTCCTGCTCGTTCGCCCAGGTGCAGCGCACCAGTTGCCGGAGGATCTGGCCTCCCTGCTGACCACGCTGCACCCGATGGCGCTGCGGGTGTTCAGTGGTCCATCCGAGCTGTTCCAGCCGGTGTGGGACACCTTGATCCCCGCCGAGGCTGGCTTGCGGCTCAGCTTCTTCGGTGAGACGGCCGCGCTGCTCGACGGACGCGAGGCCAAGCTGCCTTTGCGCATGGCCGAGATCGCCTTGGCGCTCGCCCTGCATCCGGAGGGTATGAGCCTCGACCAGATCAACGATTTCCTCACCCCCGATGGCCGCCAGCCCTTCAGCGGTGGTGGTCTGCGAAGCCTGCTGACCCGCCTTCGCGCCTCGCTTCCGGTGAGTGACGCGCCATACCGCTTCGACGTGCCGGTGCAGGCCGATGTGCTCCGCGTTCGCTCCTACCTTGACAAGGGCAGGGTGCGCGAGGCGCTCAGCCTGCTCAGGGGGCCGCTGCTGCCGGAGAGCGAGGCGCCTGGGGTGGAGGAGCTGCGTTGGTCGCTGGAGGAGGACCTGCGCCAGGCGGTGCTGATGGGCGCCGACCCCGACGCGCTCTTCGACCTGGCTGATCGCCTTGGTGACGACCTGGAGCTGTGGGAGGCCACGGCCGCCGCGCTGCCGGACGGCGAGCCGCGCCTGGCTTTGGCGCGAGCAAGGGTGAGGCGGCTCGGCAGGGAGTACCAGGCCTCGATGCGCAACTGATGGTGTCGTCCGCTCCAGGTCTCTGAGTTCCTAGGCCCCTGAGCTCCTTCGGCCCTGAGACCCTGCCGCATGGCGCACGGTGCCGCCCACCACCAAGGCGGCGGCGATGATGAGCACGTTCTTGATGATGTACTGGCCCTCCATGGTGGGGGCGTAGGGGAAACGGCCCGCCTGGAAGGTGACCTCAGGCAGGATGACAAGCGGCAGCATGGTGCCCACCATCTGGACGGCCATGAGGCCGATGGCCAGGCGCAGGGTTGGCCGGTAGAGGAAGGTCAGGCCGATGAGGACTTCCCAGATCCCGATGACCGCCAGCCACTGAGGCGGCGACAGTAGGGGCATCCAGGAGACGGTGGCCAAGACGAGGGGCTCGGCGGGCGAGAGGCCAAGGGGCTTGAGCGCCCCGAACCACACGAAGATGACGGCCAAGGCCAGTTGCAGCGCCAGGGTGCCGTAACGGGCCATGAGGGTGGCGATCTGCAGGTCGAGACGGTCGATCCGGTCACGCAGGCCGGTGGCCGGCTGGACCACCGTGGATGGGCTGGGGGAGCTGAGGTCCATGCGGCGGAGCCTAGGGCTTGCACCATCCGCCTGCCAGGACGCAATGTCCCGGAGCGTGGGTGGAGGTGAAGTGCACCCGCCTGCAGGGGCGGGACCAAAGCCGGCTGTCATCTAGACATACATGCGTCTGGTTCTATGTGTATAGAATCAGTTTGCGGCTCGTTGATCGGGATGAGCATCCCGGCCGGCCGCAGGAGGGAACCATGGCACCGACCGATCGAACCGACGCCCTGCTTGGCTTCTTCAAGGCACTCGCCGATCTCAACCGTCTACGCATCGTTGGCCTGCTCTCGCAGGAGTCCCACACCGTGGAGGACCTCGCCGCCAGCCTCGACCTGAGCGAGGGCACCGTCTCCCACCATCTGCGCCGCCTGGCGGCCATCGGGCTGGTCGAGGCGCGCGCCGAGGGCTACTACCGCCACTACACCTTGCGCCCCGAGGTGCTGCAGCGCATGGCCGGCGACCTGCTGCGCAGCGATTCCCTGCCTGCCTTGGCCGACGACGTCGACCTTGGCGCCTTCGAGCGCAAGGTGTTGCGCACCTTCCTCGACGAGGATGGCCGGATCAAGGCCTTCCCTGTCCAGGCCAAGAAGCTGAAGGTGCTGCTCGTGCATGTGGCCAAGGCCGTCGAGGCCGGGCGCCGTTATCCCGAGCGGGAACTGAACGTCGTGTTGGGGCGCTTCCACGACGACGTCGCCAGCCTGCGCCGGTCCTTGGTGGAGGAGGGTCTCATGCAGCGCGAAGGGGGAGGCGGCAGCTACTGGTTGGCCGACGCCTGACACCTATGGTCTCTGGGCCCCGATGCATGGCGTCGGGGCCAAACACATTCAGAACTCGACGTGCGTCATGGCGCCGAGCTTGGCGTCGGTCTCCGTGGCCAGGACGTTGACGAAGCTGTCGTAGAGGGGATCGGGCTCCGTCTGGTGCAGGATGCGCCCGGCGGCTTCCTCATGGAGGAAGAGGGCAGCGATCCTAGGGTCGAAGTGCGTGCCGAGGCCGTCGCGGATCAGGTCCCTTGCCTCGACCAGGCTCAAGGGCCGGTGGTATGGACGCGCGGAGGTGACCGCCTCGAAGACGTCGACCACCGCGAGGACGCGGGCCAGCGGGAGGATCTCCTCGCCCTTCAAGCTGTCGGGGTAGCCCCTGCCGTCCCAGCGCTCGTGGTGCGAGCGGATGATGCCGGCCAAGGGTTGGAAGTCCTGCGACACCGAGAGCAGCAGTTCGGCGCCGAGCGCGGCGTGGCGCTTGACCTCCTCGAACTCCTCGGTGGTCAGCTTGTCGGGCTTCTGCAAGATGGACTCTGGCACGCCGAGCTTGCCAAGGTCGTGCAGCAGGCCTGCCCAGTACAGCAGCTTGAGGGTGTGGCTGCTCAGGTTCATGGCCCTGCCCACCACCACACAGTTGTGCGCCACGCGTTCGCAATGGCCGGATGTCTCCTTGTCGCGCTCGCTGACCAGCCGGGCGAAGAGCCGAAGGCTGCGGCCGTAGAGGGTGTCGAGTCGCGCCTGGGTGCGCTCGATGCGCCAGCGTCGGCGCCGAAGGCCTTCGCCGAAGGCACCGACGAGCAGGCCGACGATGGCAAGGAAGACGGTGCGGTACAGCACGTTGGGCAGGGTTTGGCTCAGGCCCAAGCGCACGTCGAGCGGCATCAGCGGCCCCAGCACCACCAATCCGGCCACCAAGGCCGTGGCCAGGCCACCCACACTGCCTAGCGAGAGGCTGGCGATGACGACGGGCAGGTAGGCCAGGTGCAGGAAGGGGTTCGTCGTGCCGTTGGTGGTATGGACGAGGGCCGCCGTGAAGGCCAGCAAGGTGGCGACGACGGCCATGACCCATACGGCATCGCCGCGGGTCTTGGCCGGTGCGGCGTCAGCCCATCTCTCCAGGAGGGAGACGATCCGCTCGTTCAGTTTGTCCAGCAACTGAGCACCCCCGAGAGCCATGTGCGGTCGAGCTCGCCGCGCCTTGGAACAAGCCGTACTGTATCCCAGAGACTCATTTCTCTCATGAAGTGGATCACTCTTGGAAGCTGGTCCATGGCGCCTGTGCTTGGCGTGCAAGAGGCAAGAGGTAGGTGGCTCAGTGCTCTCCGAGCCACTGCCGTAGCTGGAACATGTGCCGCAAGGGATGGGTGACCGCATAGGGCAACAAGGCCTCGACCACGTCGGGTTCAAGAGCCGGGATTGTCCCGATGTGGTGCATCTTCGCTTGACGCCGTGGGGGTCGTGGCGCTAGGTTGTTTTTGGCAAGACTAAATCCTGGTTTAGTCTGGCCGGAAAGGGTTGACCAATGACCCCCATCACCCGCCTGATGCTTCGTCGACTCCCCGTCTTCCTCCTGGTGCTGGGTCTCAGCTCAGTGAATGCACAGGGGGCCCAGCACAACACGCAGGGGGCCCCACTCAGGATCATCGCCACCGTCGGCATGATCGCCGACCTGACCACCGAGATCGGTGGCGACTGCGTCACCGTGCAGACCATGATCGGCTCCGGCCTCGACCCGCACCTCTACCGCGCCAGCGCAGGCGACGTGACCCGCCTGGCCGCCGCCGATCTCATCCTCTACAACGGCCACAACCTCGAAGGCCAGTTGGGCGAGGTGTTCGAGCGCCTCGGCAGCCGCACCCCAACGGTGGCGGTCGCAGAGCGGGGCATCCCCGGCGAGCTGCTCAGGACGGTGGAGGAGGGCAGCGACGAGGTGGATCCCCATGTGTGGATGACCCCGGCCCTGTGGTCGCATGTGGTCCCGGTGATCAAAGACACCATCGCCGAACTGCGACCCGCCTGCACCGACGAGGTGGCCACCAGGGCCGAGGCCTACCAGGCGCAGCTCGTCGCGCTGCACGACTGGGCCGTGGCCACCATGGCCACCGTTCCCCAGGAGCACCGCTTCCTCGTCACCGCCCACGACGCCTTCAACTACTTCGGCGCCGCCTACGGCCTGGAGCTGGCCGCCATCGAGGGCATCAGCACCGAGTCGGAGGCCAGCATCGCCGACATCCGCGAGGCCGCGGAGGTGGTGGTGCGCACCGGCGTGCCAGCCATCTTCATCGAGAACACCATCAACCCCCGCACCATCGAGGCCGTGCGGGCTGCGGCGCGTGACCGTGGCGCCGAGGTCGCCATCGGCGGCGAGCTGTTGGGCGACGCCATGGGCGACCTCGGCACGCCGGAGGGCAGCTACATCGGCATGGTGCGGCACAACGTGCTCACCATCGCCGTGGCCTTGGGTGGCGAGGCACTGCCCCTGCCGGCCGAGCTGGAAGGCTGGGCCACCCGGTGGGGACTGTGACGACCATGGCACCTGACGCGACGCCATCGGTGCACGAGCCGAGCCTGGCGCTGCACGTCGAGGACCTCACCGTCAGCTACGGCGCCAAGGCCGTGCTCTGGGACATCGACCTCAACGTGCCGCCGGGGGTGTTGGCCGCCATCGTCGGCCCCAACGGCGCGGGCAAGAGCACCCTGATGAAGGCGGTGGTCGGCGTGGTGCGCGCCGCGGCCGGCCACGTCTACGTGCATGGCCAGCCCTACCGCCAGCAGCGCCACCGGGTGGGTTACGTGCCGCAGCGCACCTCGGTGGACTGGGATTTCCCCACCACCGTGCTCGACGTGGTCACCATGGGCCTCTACGGCCGCCTCGGCTGGGTGCGCCGGCCTGGGAGGCGTGAGACCGACCTGGCCGTCGAGGCGCTGGCCAAGGTGGGCATGGACGACTTCGTCGATCGTCAGATCAGCCAGCTCTCCGGCGGCCAACAGCAGCGCGTCTTCCTGGCACGCGCCCTGGTGCAGGACGCCGACCTCTACCTGATGGACGAGCCCTTCGCCGGGGTGGACGCCACCACCGAGCGGGCCATCGTTGCCCTGCTCAAGGAGCTGCGCTCGCGCGGCAAGACGGTGGTGGCGGTGCACCACGACCTGCAGACGGTGACCAGCTACTTCGACTGGCTGGCGCTGATCAACGTCCGCATGATCGCCCAGGGCCCGGTGGCCGAGGCCTACACGGCCGACAACCTGCGGGCCACCTACGGTCCCCAGGTGATCCTCCTGCAAGGGGCGGCGGCGGGCGCAGCCACGGCGGCCGGTCCGGGCGCTGGCGCCGCGGTGCCGGAAGCGCCTGCCTCGCTGCAGGCGGACTGAGGCCGGGCGCCATGGAGATCCTGTTCGATCTCTTCACCGACTTCACGGTGCGCAACGTGGCCGTTGGCGCCCTGCTGCTTGGCGTCACCAGCGGGGTGCTCGGCACCTTCGCCGTGCTGCGTCAGCAGAGCCTGCTCGGCGATGCCCTCAGCCACGCCGCCTTGCCAGGCGTCTGCCTCGGCTTCCTGGTGGCGGGCTCACGGCAGCTGGTGCCCATCCTCGTCGGCGCCCTGCTCACCGGCGCCATGGCCGCGCTGCTCGTGGTGCTGCTCACCCGCCGCAGCAGGCTGTCCACCGATGCTGCCCTCGGCATCGCGCTCAGCTTCTTCTTCGCTGTCGGCACCGTGCTGCTCACCTACATCCAGCACACCAGGGGGGCGGGCCAGGCCGGCCTCGACGCCTTCCTCTTCGGGCAGGCTGCCGCCATGCTGCCGAGCGACCTGTGGGTCATCGGCGGGGTCACTGCCTTCGTCCTGCTGGTGGTGGCGCTGCTGTGGAAGGAGATGAAGGTCACCACCTTCGACGCCGGCTTCGCCACCAGCCTCGGCCTGCCCGTCGGCCTGCTCGAGGTGGTCATGACCGTCATGATCGCCTTCGCGGTGGTCATCGGCCTGCAGATGGTCGGCGTCATCCTGATGGCGGCCATGGTGATCGCGCCAGCGGTGGCGGCGCGCCAATGGGCCAGGTCCCTCGGGCAGATGGTGGCCTTGGCCGCCGTGGTCGGCGCGGTCGCCGGCGTGCTCGGCGCCTTGGTCAGCGCCTCGAACAGGGGCCTTTCCACCGGTCCGCTCATCGTGGTCATCGCCACCGCCTTCGTGCTCCTCTCCCTGCTCTTCGCGCCGCGGCGCGGCCTGCTCAGGATGGCGCTGCTGCAAGCCAACTACCGCGCATCGCTGCAGACGCACCGGGTGCTGCAGGGCCTCGAGCAGTTGGCGCTCTCCCACGACGACCCCGACTACGCCAGCGAGGAGGGCATGATCGACGCCCTCTTCGGTACCCGCACGCGTCAGGTGTTGCGCCGCCTGCAGCGCCGCGGGCTGGTGGACTCAGGCAAGCACATGCCGGAGGAGGGGCCGCACTGGGCGCTCACCCCGGCTGGGCGCCACCACCTGCGCGAGCTCAGCGCCCAGGTCGGAGGGGAGCGGTGAACGCCATCGCCGGCTACCTGGCCGACCCCGGGCTGGTCATCATGAGCATCGGCGCCCTGGTGGGCATCGCGGCATCGGTGCTCGGCGCCTTCCTCGTGCTGCGGCGCGACAGTATGCTCTCCGACGCCATCAGCCACTCGGTGCTCTTCGGCATCGTGGTGGTCTACCTGATCACCGGCACCATCGGCTCGCCGCTGCACATCGCCGGTGCCGCCGCCGCCGGGATCCTCACCGTCTGGCTGTCCGAGCTGCTCATGCGCAGCGGCCTGGTCAAGCAGGATGCCGCCATCGGCCTGGTGTTCCCCGCCCTCTTCGCCGTTGCCGTGCTGCTCATCAACGTCTACGCCCGCAACGTGCACTTGGACGCCGACGCGGTGCTGCTTGGCGAGATCGCCTTCTCCTGGCTGGACGTGGTCAGTCTGGCCGGCCTCGAGGTGCCGCGCTCGCTGCTGACCATGGCCATCATCACGCTGATCAACCTGGCCTTCGTCGGCCTGCTCTTCAAGGAGCTCAAGCTGGCCACCTTCGACAGGGCGCTGGCCGAGTCCCTCGGTTTCCGGCCAGGGCTGCTGGCCTACGCGCTGCTCACCCTGGTGAGCGTGACGGCGGTTGGCGCCTTCGACGCGGTCGGCGCCATCCTCTTCATCGCCTTCGTCATCGTGCCGCCCTCGGCCGCCTACCTGCTCACCGATCGCCTCGGCAGGCTGCTGGCCTACGGCTGCATCGTGTCGGTGGTCTCGGCGGTCAGCGGCTTCTACCTGGCGGTGGCCTGGGACGTGTCCATCGGTGGGATGATGGCGACCATGACCGGTGTCTGCCTCCTGTTGGCCTTCGTGGCCAGCCCCAAGTACGGCCTGCTTGCCCAGCGCTGGCGCCGCCACCAGCCGCTGACAGAGCCGCCCCCGCATGGTCGCTGAGCCCGTGGACGGCGACCGCACGGCGCCGGCGCAGCGCCCCCAGGTGAGCAGCGCCATGGAGGACTACCTCAAGGCGATCTTCGAGCTGGGCGGCAAGGAGGTCAAGACCAACGACCTGGCCGCCGCCCTCTCGGTCAGCCCTGCCAGCGTCACCGGCATGGTGCAGAAGCTGGCGGGCCTGAAGCTGCTCGACTACGAGCGCTACCGCGGCGTCAGCCTGACCGATGCGGGACGGCTGATGGCCTTGGAGACGTTGCGCCATCACCGGCTCATCGAGGCCTACCTTGCCCAGGCCCTCGGCTACGGGCTGCACGAGGTGCACGACGAGGCCGAGCGGCTCGAGCACGTCATCAGCGAGGACTTCGAGGACCGCATCACCGAGCTGCTCGGCGATCCGACCCACGACCCGCACGGCGACCCCATCCCCCGTCGCGACGGCAGCCTGCCGGAGAGCCCCGGACAACCGCTCAGCGCATGGCCGCTGGCTGAACCTGGTGTGGTCAGCAGGGTCACCGACCAGGACAGGGAGGTGCTGGCCTACCTGTCCGAGCAGGGCCTCGTGCCCGGCCGAAGGGTGGCGGTGGTGGCCAGGCAGCCGCTGGACGGTCCGCTCACGGTGGTGACCGGCGGCGGGACGACCGGGGGCGGTGGCGATACCGACGCCGACGCCGAACGGGTGTTAGCCTTCCGCCTGGCGAAAGCCATCATGGTCCGCCCCCTGCGCCCGGCGGACGAGGAAGGCATCTCCTGAACCTCAGCAGCCGTGACAAGACCTTCGCCATGCTCGGCATCGGTCTGGCGATGTTCTTGGGCGCCCTGGACCAGACCATCGTGGCGACCGCCCTTCCACGCATCGTGGAGGACCTGCAGGGGCTGTCTCGTTACGCCTGGGTCACCACCGCCTACCTGCTGGCCTCCACCGTGCTCGTGCCGGTCTACGGCAAGCTCGCCGACATGTTCTCGCGCAAGGCCATCGTGCTGTTCGCCGTCGGCACCTTCCTGCTTGGCTCGGTGCTGTGCGGGGCGGCGGGCGAGTTCGGCACCTTGCCGCTGCTCGGCGACGGCATGAACCAGCTCATCCTCTTCCGCGCCCTGCAGGGCATCGGTGGCGCAGGCCTCTTCGCCCTCGCCTTCATCGTGGTCGCCGACCTCTATCCCCCGCGCGAGCGCGGTCGTTACCAGGGCATCTTCGGCGCCGTGTTCGCCATCGCCAGCGTCGTCGGCCCCTGGATCGGTGGCCTGTTGACCGACCATGGCGACGCTTTCATCCCCGGCATCGAGGGCTGGCGCTGGGTGTTCTACGTCAACCTGCCGCTCGGCGCACTGGCGCTGTGGTTCATCGTGAGCCGCATGCCCGCGCTGCGGCCGGCTGCCGGCGCCCAGCGCTTGGACATGATCTCGGCCACGCTGCTGCTGGCCAGCCTGGTGCCGCTGGTGCTCGGCCTGCAGCTCGACAAGACCGCCTACCCGTGGGGCGGCGTCGTCACCGTCGGCCTGCTGGCCACCGCCCTCGTCATGGGGACGCTCTTCGCCTGGCGTTCGCTGCGCACCCGCAACCCCATCCTCGACCTGCGGCTCTTCCGCGACGCCGTGTTCAGCCGCGCCAACCTGGCCGGCTTCCTGCTCGGCGGGGCCTTCATGCCCATGATCGTCTTCCTGCCGCTGTTCATGGTCAACGTGGTCGGCGTGTCGGCCACCAGCGCCGGCCTCAGCCTCATCCCGCTGTCCTTGGGCGTCTCGCTCAGCTCCATCACCGCCGGGCAGCTGGTCGCGCGCTTCGGCCGCTACAAGCCCTTCATCGTCTTCGGCGCCGCGATGCTGGTGCTGGCCGTGATCCTGCTGGCCACCATGCCGGCCGACATCCCCGCCTACCGGGTCAGCCTCTACATGATCATCGCGGGCATGGGCATCGGCCCCGGCCTGCCGCTGCTCACGCTGGCGATCCAGAACGCCGTGCCTGGCGACCGCGTCGGCCAGGCCACCAGCGCCGCGCAGTTCTTCCGCCAGATCGGCGGCCTCGTGGTCATCTCCATCGTCGGCTCGGTGCTGACCGTCAGCCTCAGCCAAGGCTTCCGCGGCCTGGCGGGTGGCATGCCGGGCCTGGAGCAGCCTGGTGCGGTGCTCAGCGAGGTCGATCCCCGTGGCGTCGGCGCCATCACCGAAGGTGTGCGCGCGGCCATGGAGGCCGGTTTCGAGGCGGTGGCCGACGCCCTGCGTGCCGGTGAGCCCGAAGCCTTGCAGGCTGCCCTCGAGCAGAGCGCTCTGCCAGCCGCCGCCCGCCTCGGCATCACGGTGGCCGCCGCTGGCGTGCGCGGCGACCCGGCTGCCACCGAGGCGCTGGTCGGCGAGTTGCAAGGCCAGTTCGAGCCCTTGCGCGACCAGGTGCTGGGCGAGCTGAGCGAGCAGGTGCGCCACACCTTCGCCGACGCGGTGCGTGACGTGTTCCGTAGCCTGGTGGTGGTCACCTTGCTGGGTCTGGTCGCCACCTTGTTCGTGCCGCAGCGCGAGCTGCGGACAGGGGCTGGGCAGGCGGCGCCTGCGCCGATCGACTAGCGTCTCAGCCGAACCATCCCGCCACCCGGTGGGCGATGTGCCGACCGATGGCCAGTGAGGCCGTCGCCGCCGGTGATGGCGCGTTGAGCAGGTGCAAGGTGCGCTCGGTCTGGGCGAAGGCGAAGTCCTCCACCAGCCTGCCGTCCAAGCCCACCGCCTGGGCGCGCACGCCTGCGCCGCCGCGGAGCAGGTCGTCGCTTCGCACGGCCGGCACCAGGCGCTGCAGCGAGGCGGTGAAGGCAGCCTTGCTCAGCGAGCGCCACGCCTCGAACAGGCCGACCCGCAAGAAGCGCTGCCCCAGTCGCCAGGTCCCAGGGAAGGCCAGTGTGCCAGCCAGGTCGAAGGGCGACACCTGGGTGGCGCTGTAGCCCTCGCGGGCGAAGGCCAACACCGCGTTGGGCCCAGCCTCGACGCCGCCGTCGACGGTGCGGGTGAAGTGCACGCCGAGGAAGGGCAGCGCTGGGTCGGGCACCGGGTAGATCAGGCCCCGCACCAGGTCACGGCGCTCCGGCTTGAGGAAGTAGTACTCGCCACGGAAGGGCAGGATGCGCACCTTGGTCGCTGCGCCGGCCAAGGCGGCGACGCGGTCGGCGTGCAGGCCGGCGCAGGCGATGAGATGCGTGGCGCGCACGCTCAGCCTTGGGGTGGTGACGGTGACACCACGGTCGTCCTCGCGCAGGTCGACGACGGTGGACGAGGTCTCCACCCTGGCGCCGCGCCGCCGCAGGTCGTCGGCCAGGGAGCGGGCCACGGCGCCGAAGTCGGCGATGGCGGTGTGCGGCGAGTGGATGGCGCGCAGGCCGGCGGCGGCCGGCTCAAGCTCGCGCAGTTCAGCGGCGTCCAAGAGTCGCAACCCCGGCACGCCGTTGGCCACGCCGCGCTCCAACAGCGTCTGCAGACGGGGCAGCTCGGCCTCCTCGGTGGCCACGATGACCTTGCCCACCTCGCCCCATGGCAGGCCGTTCGCCAGGCAGTGCTCGCGCATGAGCCGCACGCCGCTGAGGCAGAGGCTGGCCTTGAGCGAGCCGGGTGCGTAGTAGATGCCGGCATGCGCGACACCGCTGTTGTGGCTGGTCTGGTGACGGGCGACCTCACCTTCCTTCTCCAGCAGCAGCAGGCGGATGTCCGGATGCCTGCGCATCAGGGCGTCGGCGGTGGCCAGACCGACGATGCCGCCGCCGACGATGACGACGTCGGCTTCGGTGGCGCTGCTGCGGTGGTCTGCTCGGCTCATCGGACCCCTCGGATCGCGTGCATGGTGGAGGCTACCGCGCGATCAGCGAAACCGTAGACTGCGCCATGCCCCGAACCCTGTCGTGCCTTGTCTTGGTCCTGCTCTTCCTGTCAGCCAATGCTTGGGCGCAGGGGACGCCGCCTGCGGCCTGCTCCACACCACTGCTCGAGTCGGCTGCCGGTCCTCTCTGCGGCACGGTGCGCGCCGTCGATGGCGTGGACGTCCACCAGTACCTCGGCATCCCCTACGGTGAGGACACCGGCGGAGAGGGGCGCTTCGCGGCCCCTAGCCCCAAGGCCCCATGGAGCGAGGTGCTGGCGGCGACGGACTTCGGCCCCCCTTGTCCGCAGAACGCAGGCTTCACCGCCACCACCCCCCACGTGAACGAAGACTGCCTCAGCCTGAACGTCTGGGCGCCGGCCGCCGCGACGTCGACCGGCCCCGGCCGTGCCGTGCTGGTGTTCATCCATGGCGGGGCCTTCGTGGACGGCAGCGCGGCCTCCACCTACTTCGCTGACGGCCCGCATGTCTACGACGGCAGCTACCTGGCTGCACGCGAGGACATCGTGGTGGTCACCTTCAACTACCGGCTTGGCGTGCTCGGCTTCCTGGCTGGCTTGAACGGCGTCGACGGCAACTACGGCATGCTCGACCAGCAGTTGCTGCTCACCTGGGTCAGGGACCACATCGCCGCCTTCGGTGGCGATCCGGCGCGGGTCACCATCTCCGGTGAGAGCGCGGGCGCCCTGTCGGCCAAGCTCCACGCCACCGTCATGCCGGCCTCCGAAGGCCTGTTCCGCGCCGTCATCCTGCAGAGCGATCCCGCCGGCATCCCCCAGGCCAGCCTGAGCGAGGCCAGGTCGGTGGCCTTGGTCGTCTCCGGCCTGGTGGGCTGTGCCCGCTTCGTCGGCTCCAACCTCGACTGCCTGCGCTCGGTGTCGGTGGAAGAGCTGCTGCGCGCCCAGGGCTCGCCCGCCTTGGCCTTCGGCCTGGCCAGCTTCGGCCTTGATGCCCTGATCCGCTGGGCTCCGGTGATCGACGGTGAGGTGGTGGTGGCTCAACCTCGCCAGGCCATCGCGGACGGCGCCATGGAGCTGCCGCTGCTGCTTGGCATCAACGCCGACGAGCCGCGCCTCTTCCTGGCCATGGGTGGTGGAGGTGGCCTGAGCTTCACGGCCTTTGACCTGATCCTTGGCGTGCTGTGGGGCCGAGCGGCCGTGGCCGACCTCGAGAGCGCCTACGTCGGGCAGCGCCGTGGAGACCAGGTGGATGCGGCCGCCGCGCTGCTGCAGGACGGCCTGTTCACCTGCCCCAACCTGGAGATGGCCGCAGCAGCCAGCGGGCCAACCTACGTCTACCACTTCGGCCAAGTGGCTTCCTTCGAGTTCTGGCGTGCGTGGTCTGCTTGCGGCAGCCGCGCCTGTCATGGCGAGGAGTTGCCCTTCGTCTTCGCCTCCGCCTCGACGGAGCCTTCTCGCTTCGATGCGGCCGAGGAGGAACTGGCGCGGCACATCGGCGCCTACTGGGGCAGCTTCGTGCGCACCGGTCAGCAGCCCAGCCTTGGCAGGGCGGCAGGAACGCCGGCCTGGCCGGCCTGGGACCCGGCCGATCCGCAGTGGCTGAGCATGGCGATCCCCCTGCAGGCCGTGCAGGCCCAGACGACCCATTGCAGCATGTGGAGCCGTCTGGCCGGTTCCTTCGACCCCTTCGGGGACTGAGGCTTCCTCAGCGCGCCTGCAGCGAGTAGCCCACCACCGCGGTCGAGCCGACGGCCTGGGTGACGTCGAGGTACCAGATGCCGGCCGCCGGCCGTTCAACGGTGAGCACCGCCCGGTTCGAGCTGCCCAGTTGCCGGTGGTCCCAGTCGCCCTGGTCGCCCCAGTTGGTGACCTCGGTGCCGTGCTTGATGAACAGCCCGAGGTTGGTGTCGGACGCGAGGGCGATGGTGAGGCGCATGGCGCCGGGTGGCACCACGATCGCGTAGGTGTGGTAGGTGGTGCGCTCTGCCGAGCCGGCCAAGCGGTTGACGAAGCGTTCCCCGAGGGAGAGGCTGCCGACGAAGCCGCTGCCGATGCCCTCGGCAGGCGGTGATGTGGTGATGCCGGCTGCGGCGGGGTCGCTGGAGGCGGGGGGGACGGTGGCCTGACCACCAGCGGCGGCGCGCAGCTCGAAGACGTAGGCGCCTGTCTCTGCTGGGAAGACGCTGGTGACGCCGAAGAGGTACTCGCCGCTCACCTGCGGGGTGAAGACCTCCAGTACGTTCAGACCTTGGCCGGCGCTGTCGTCCACCTCGAGGGCGACGCCCTCGCTGGGGTCGAGGACCACCAGGTAGGCATCGAACTCGCTGGAGACGAGGCTGACGGTGACCGGCACGCCGGCCTCGAGGTAGTGCCAGAACAGGTCGACGTACTCACCGCTGTCGAGGGTCACGTCGTCGCCGCCGAGGCTGCCCCGTTCGCTGCGCAGGACGCCGGCCAGCGTCGGGGCAGGCGCGGGTGCCGGCGTGGGTGTGGGTGCTGGCGTCGGGGTCGGGATTGGCAGGTTGCCGGCCACCTGGTCGGCCACGCCGCCTGCGCGTACCACGTTGCTCACGTGGGCCGTGATGAGCGGCCAGGCCAAGGCCACCGGACGCAGGTAGTCCTGGGCTTCGATGTAGCCGTCGTCGCTCGACTGGAAGCGAAGGGTGGGGATGCCGACCAGCACGCCGTTCTCGTCGAAGGCCGCGCCGCCTGAGTTGCCGCGCGCCAGCTTGGCGTCGGTCTTGATCCACTGCTTGCCGCCGGCCTGCAGGTCCTCGCCGAGGAAGCCGCTGACGATGCCGGTGGTGAAGGTGATGGTGCTGCCCGAGATGCCTGGATAGCCCACCACCGTGAGCGGGTCACCGGGGATCAGGGCGTTGGAGTCGCCCACCGGCATGGCCACGAAGACGTGGCCGGGTGGCAGTGGCGACTCGTCACGGAACTCCATGATCCGCACGATGGCCAGGTCGTGGGCGGCGTCGCCCGCCACGAAGCGCGCCCAGTAGGTCATCTGCGGCGGCTGGTCGGGGGAGCTTGGGTCGGTGACGAAGATGCCGTGCCACTCGTGGGCGCGGCCGGTGTCCAGGTCGCCCACCACGTGGAAGTTGGTCAGCACGAAGCCGTCCGGGCTGATGATGGTGCCCGAGCCGGCGCCACCGTCGAAGCGGTTGGCGGTGGAATCGTATGGGCGCACTTCCACCACCGCCTGCAGGATGAGCTGGCGCACCTCGCGGGGCAACACCACCTGCGCCATAGCGGTGCCGAGCAACAGGAACACCGCCATGGCGGCCAAGGTCCGGTTCAATGACATCTTCCCTCCACGGAACATCGCCGACAGCCTACGGGCTGATCCCGATTCGGGCTGCGACATGCGTCTCACGGAGGGCGACGTCAATCGTCACCTAGGTCGAGGTTGTCGTCCTCAGGCCGTTGCCCTTGGCCGGCGCAATGGCGCGCTCACGGCATGGAGAACGTCGAGGATCTCGCGGTAGGAGCGCCACACGCTCGTCTCGTAGTAGCGGATGCCTTGCTCCTGGCAGAAGCTGCGGATGATCTCCTGCCCCCGCCGCAGATGGTTGCGGGCCATGGTGGGGAAGAGGTGGTGCTCGATCTGGTAGTTCAGCCCGCCGTACCAGGCGTCGACGAAGCGCGAGGCCTTGACGTTGCGGGCGGTGAGCACCTGCCTGTGCAGGAAGTCGAGGTCGTCGTCCGGTCCGATGAGCAGCATGCCCTTGTGGTTGGGCGCGAAGACCGAGGCGAGGTAGAAGCCGAACAGGGCCTGCTGCACGAGGACGAAGGCGATGGCGGTCAGCGGTGGCAGCGCCCAGAAGGCCAGGCCGAGACCGATGACGTGATGGAGGATGAACAGCAGCCATTCCACCCGCCTGTAGCGCCAGGTCTTCTCCTTCAGCAGGTACTGCACCGTGCCGACCCGCAGATGGGCCGCCTGGAACAGCAGCAACGGGAAGAAGAAGAAGGCCTGGTGCCTGACCATGAAGCGCTCGAAGCCCTTCTTGGACAGCGCATCCTCCTCGGAGAAGGCCAGGATGGGCAGGTCGATGTCGGGGTCCATGTCGATGGCGTTGGGGTTGGCGTGATGGGCGTTGTGCTTGTCCAGCCACCAGCCGAAGCCCATGCCGAGCAGCAGGTTGGTGTGGATCATGCCGACGATGTCGTTGCGGCGCGGGGTGGAGAAGGATTGGCGGTGGCCGACGTCGTGCGCCACGAAGCCGATCTGGCCGAAGACGAAGGCCAGGAACACGGCGTTGATCATCTGCACCCAGAAGATGTCGGTGAGGAACAGGACGGTGATGCCTACAGCCAGCATCAGGCCGTTGATGACGATCTTGCGGATCTGATAGCCGGGGGCCTTGGTCAGCAGGCCTGCTTCGCGCACGCGGCGTTTGAGCTCGGCGTAGGCGTTGCTCGGGGCAGTGGCAGCAGGTTCGCTCATCGGTCCCCTGCGATCTGGCGTTCTGTGTCATTTCTCATGGGCGGCTCCTTGCTGCGCTGATTGAGACTGACTCCAGTATGCCGCGTATGGAGGTGAGAAAGCGAGCGGGGCGCCCGGTCAGACCGGACGCCCCGCGAGAGATGGTGATGTGGTGAGGGTCAGTAACGGCCGCGCGAGCCGCCGTTGCCGCCAGCGGCAGGGGCAGCGCTACGGAGCACCTTGACCTGCTTGGCCTGGGGGCCCTTGGCGCCTTGCTCGGTCTCGAACTCGACCTCGTCGCCTTCGTTCAGGCTGCGGTAGCCGTCGCCGGTGATGGCAGAGAAGTGCACGAACACGTCCTTGCCTCCCCCTTCGACCGCGATGAATCCGAAGCCCTTCTCGTTGTTGAACCACTTGACAGTTCCGGTAGCCATGGTCTTACCTATCTTCCTGATCCGCCGCAACTAGGCGGCGTTCATCACTTGCCGTACCGCAGTGTCTGCGGCCGGGTCACAGAACGAGAGCTCTTGGGCTGCCATCCAGGGACGTATGCACAGTACACGATGCCGGGGGTGCCGTCAATAGACGCGGTACCTTCCCGCTTCAATGGCCTGCCCCAACAAGGAAGCCCCGGCCCAAGGAATGGGCCGGGGACAGCTTCGAGCGGATGCTGTGGAACGGGGCTCAGCCGCCGTTGTCCTCTTCGTCGGCCGGGAGCTCCTCATCGACGCCTACGCCGATGCCCTGGCCTTGTGCGTCCACCAGGAACCAGTTGCCACCCAGGCCTTGGCCGCCGACTTGACCGGCTTCGGTGTCACCGGCGAAGTGGTAGAGGGGCCAGCCGCCGTATGTGACCTGGAAGCTGCCGTCGCTGCGGGTGGTGAGGTCGAGCAGGTCGGCGTTCAAGCCGCTGCCCAGGCTGGGCAGGTCGTCGCCGCTGGCCACGAGCAGGGGCGGCCAGTTCACGGCGCAGTCGTCGTAGCAGGTGCTCGCACCGGGTGCATCGGGCAGGAACAGGTAGACGGCCATGCCGTCCTGGTCCACCACGTGCTGACCGAACTCGGACTCGGCCGTCGCCAGGGACGTCGCACCCTCCTGAGCCAAACCGGCGACCAGCGCCATCGTCAGCAACAGGGCCGATACCTTCACGAACAAGGGATGACGGATCCTCATCGTCTTCCTCCTAGGGTGATGTCGGCGGGTCGGTCCGCGAGAGCTGCCGCTTCGGGCTGCGGCTGCCTGTCTGGATCGCTCTGACCCATGCGCAGTCTGACCTCGTGCCGCAAGGCGAGTCTGGTCCGCATGGGCGTGAGAACCCAACCAAGCAGGTGAGGGACGCGCACCCTTTCAAACCCGAGCTATGCGACCTGAGGCGGCATCCGAGTCGATGCCGCCGTCCCTCAGGGGATCCGCGGGACGGCGGTAGCTGCTCACTTGCACGACACCCTGCCTGGGTCTTTCTCAGGCAATCGGCAGGGCATGCACCTCGAGGCCGGGGTGCTCCTCCTGGAAGTAGTCGACCTCGCGGGGATGACGGAAGAGTGCGGCAGGCGAGCCGTCCAGATCGTGCACCAGCTTGCCGAAGCGACCCATCGACACGGGTGTGGCGCCCAACCAGCGCACCACGGTGTATGGCTCGGGGCTCAGCAGCACTTCGGTGCCGTACTCGTCCTGCATGCGGTAGGAGAAGACCTCGAACTGCAGTTGGCCGACGGCGCCGAGCACGGCGTCACGGGCACCTTGGGCAGGGTAGAAGCGCTGCACCACGCCCTCCTCCGCCAGTTCGTCGACGCCCTTGCGGAAGGCCTTGTCGCGCTGGATGTCGCGCGGGCGAACGGTGACGAAGCTCTCCGGCGCGAAGCGCGGTAGCGGCGCGAGGCGCACGCCGTCGCGGGTGGAGACCACGTCGCCGATGCGCAGCAGGCCAGGGTTCACCAGGCCGACCACGTCACCGGCGAAGGCCTGGTCGACGGTGGCGCGCTCGTCGGCGAAGAGGGTGTGGGCCCTGGCCAGGCGCAGCTTGCGGCCGCTGCGTTGATGGGTGGCGGTCATGCCGCGCTGGAAGCTGCCGGTGGCCACCCGGGCGTAGGCGGTGCGGTCACGGTGACGACGGTCCAAGTTGGCCTGCAGCTTGAAGACGACGGCGATGAACTCGGGGTCGTCCGCCGGCAGGCTCTGGCCGTCCAGCATGTGCAGATCGCCAGGCGGTGGCGCCAGCTGCACGAAGTGATCGAGGAAGGCGTCCACACCGAAGTTGGTCAGCACGCTGCCGAAGAAGACAGGGCTGATCTCGGCGCTCAGCACCTTGGCCGGGTCGAGCGGTGGCAGCAGGGCCTCGACGGTCTCGATCTCCTCCATCAGCTTGGCGTGGGTGGCCTCGCCAAGCACCTCGCCCAGGCGGGAATCGTCCACACCGGTCACCGACAACACACCGGCCACGGCCCCGCGACCACCGCGCTCGTAGAGGTGCACGGTGCGGCTGGGGCGCTCGTAGATGCCGCGGAAGTCTGGCCCGCTGCCGATCGGCCAGGTGACCGGCGAGGTGGCGAGGCCGAGCACCCGCTCCACCTCGTCGAGCAGGTCGAAGGGATCGAGGGCAGGTCGGTCGAGCTTGTTGATGAAGGTGAAGGTGGGCAGGCCGCGGCGACGGCAGACCTCGAAGAGCTTGAGCGTCTGCGCCTGCACCCCGCGTGCTGCATCGAGCAGCATGACCGCCGAGTCGACGGCGGTGAGGGTGCGGTAGGTGTCCTCGCTGAAGTCCTGGTGACCGGGTGTGTCGAGCAGGTTGAGCACGAAGCCCTGGTAGTCCACCTGCAGCGCCGCCGAGCTGACCGAGATGCCACGTTCCTTCTCGAGCGTCATCCAGTCGGAGGTCGCGCCCTTGCTGCCTTCCTTGCCGCCGACGATGCCGGCCTCGCGGATGGCGCCCGAGTACAGCAGCAGCTTCTCCGTCAGCGTCGTCTTGCCCGCGTCGGGGTGCGAGATGATGGCGAAGGTGCGACGACGCGCGACTTCGGTGGCGAGGAGGGCGGGCGTGGTCACGGCCGGTCAGCCTACCCCAAGCTGCCGGCCTTCCTCGTCAGCGGCCGGCCTCTGGCCCCCTGTTCAGCGGCCGGCCGCGGCCAGTTCCTCTGCGCTTGGCGGATCGGCGCCGGCCCGGCTGCAGGTGATGGCGGCGGCCTGCGCCGCCCGGCGCAGCAGCGCCCTCCAGCCGTCGTCGGAGAGTTCGGCCAATTCGGGGACGTCCAGCCAGCCCGTCAGCAGCGCGGCCGAGAAGGTGTCGCCTGCTGCCACCGTGTCGACGACCCGCACGGGCGCGGCTGCGACAGCCAGCGGCGGCCTGCCGGCACGATGCAGCCGCGCGCCGTCTGCCCCGTCGGTGACGATGACGGCCTGCGGCCCACGCGCCAGCCAGGAGGCGGCGGCCTCGTCTTCGTCCATGCCGAGGATCGCCAGGTCCTCGCTGCTGGCCTTGACCACCTGGGGCAGGGTCACCCAGTCCAGCAGGCGTGCGCGCAACGAGGCGAGATCGCCCGTGAGGCCCGCCCGTAGGTTGGGGTCCAGCAGCCAACGCACGCTGGGATGGCTTCGCACCACGTCCAGCACGGCATCGCCCGAAGGCTCGGCGAGGAGCGCAAGCGAGCCGAAAGTGCCGGTGCGCAGGGTGGCCGGTAGGCGTGGACGTGGGCGCGGGTCGTAGGCCACGTCGGCGGTGCCTTGACGGTAGAAGGCGTAGCTGGCCTGGCCCCGGTCCAGGCTGACCAGCGCAAGGCTGGTCGGCTCGTCGCCGGTCTCTGCCCAGCGCAGGTCGACGCCGGCGGCCTCCAGGTGGCGCCGCAGCCGCCGGCCCATGGCGTCGCGCGACAGCCGACCGAGGAAGGCCGTCGGCGCAGCCAGCCTGCGGCAGGCGATGGCCACGTTCATGGGCGAGCCGCCTGGCAGGGCGGTGAAGCGGCCATGGCCGTCGTCGATCAGGTCGAAGATGGCCTCGCCGAGGCAGGCAACGATCGGACCTTCCGTGGTGCTCACGAGCTGATGCTAGCTGAGGCCACCCGCCGCCGTTCGAAGCTCAGCGGATCTGCCTGATGCCCGCCTCGTCACCCCAGCGTTGGTCGGCGGTCAGGACTAGGGTCTGCAGCCGGTCGCCGAGGGCGAGGCATAGACGATCGGCCAGCGACATCCCTGAACCGGCACGCCACAACGCGGCAGCCCTCTCGGCGTCCTCCTCGGTCACAGGTTCGATGCGCAGCCCGTAGGCGAACAACAGGGCCCTGCTGGCATCCCAGTTGCGCCGGTAGGCGCGGACCTTCTGGGCGACCTCCGACCAGTTCGCCGCCGAGCAGCGGCCACCTGCCACCAGGGCTGACTCCACGATCTCGCTGCCCGCCTCGCCCTGGAGGAAGGCCAGCAGGGCGGAGGCGTCGAACACGTTCACGTCGGCCTCGCGACGGCGTCCTCCTCGCTGGCCGCGGCGCGCCGCTCGGCCAGCAGCTTGCCGACCAGATCGAGGCCTTGCAGATCGGTGCGGACCAGGTCGCGCAATTGCTCGCGGGTGAGCATGACCAGGCCGGCAGGGGTGTCCATGAGCGTCAGAGGTGTGCCTGGCACGAGGTTGGACCGCTCTCTGAGTTCGACGGGCAGGACGACTCGACCACGGTCTCCCACTGTGATCTGGTATGTACCACTCATGGATGTACTGTACCACTGGCTTTGTGTCAGTGGTATGGCCTTCGGCCTATGGCGCCTTGGTCTGCGCCCACGGCGGCCCAGCCGCCAGCACCCGCGCCTGCACCGGGCAGTCGTCGTCATGCGCGCCCGGCAGGTAGCCGGTGGACATCAGGAACTCGTTGACGATCTCGCCGCCGACGAAGGTGAAGGTGCGACGGAAGAGCTTCAGCCACTCTGGCAGGGTGAGCGGGTGGTGGGCGTCCAGCCAGCCACGGAAGCTGCCGTACTCGGGTCGCAGGGCCTGGATGCGGCGGGCGTTCTCCACCGCGGCGCGCACCTTGAGGCGGTTGCGGATGATGCCTGCATCGGCCAGCAGCCTGGCCACGTCATCGTCGCCGTAAGCCGCCACGCGGTCGATGTCGTAGCCGTCGTAGGCCAGCTCGAAGGCCTCCTCCTTGCGCAGGATGGTCGTCCATGACAGGCCTGCCTGGTTGATCTCGAGCAGCAGGCGCCCGAAGAGGGCGGCGTCATCGGTCAGGGGGAAGCCGTACGCCTGGTCGTGGTAGCGCTGGTGTGGGTCGGGCAGTCCTTGACGGACGGCTTCGCAGTAACTGCGGGGTGGTGGTGGCTTCATGGGCTTGGCCTCTCCTGGTCGTCTTGGCCGGGGGCGTCGGGCGACGACGTGTCTTCGGCCGCCTCGGCCGCTGCCAGCGCGGCGCCAAGCGCGGTGGCCATGGCGCCGGCTTCGGGTACGAGGAAGCGTGGGTGGCTGTAGAGGTCGGCCACCCCGTCCAGGGTCTGCCGCACCGGCATCAGCACAGGCAGCCGGCCGATCAGGACGATGTTGGTGAAACCGTGGGCGCGGGCGGCGTTGATGGCCAGCAGCGAGATGACCTGCGCGACCATGGTGACGAGGGCGGCGGCCAGGTCGGCGGGCTCGGGTGCTTGCTCGAGGTCGGCCAGGCGGCCGAGGTTGACGGCGGTGGCTTCGGGGGGCAACTGGCCGAGGCCGCCGCCAAGCACCTCCGCCAGGGTGGTGTCCACCGCCGACGCCCGCCCGGCGGCCGCCAGCTCGGCCACCTGCTGTGGGTCGCTCACACCGATCAGGGCGTGGGCGAGGCCGAGCAGCGTGCCACCCCCGACGGCCGTGCCGGTGACGTGGTGGTAGCGCCCACCGGCTACCGTTCTATCGGCTGTGACGATGGCGGTGCCGGTGCCGCAGGAGACGATCAGCGCACGATCGAGGCCGGTCAGGCTCAGACCACCGCGGCCGATGGCCTCCGGCTCTGGCACCTTGAGCAGCGGCACGCCCTGCCATCTCTCCGGCAGGCTGCGGGAGCGCCCACCGGTCACGGCGATGCGTTCGGCCTCGGCCGCCGAGTGCCCCAAGGCCGCCACCGCCCTGGCCAGCACCGCCTCGTCAGCAGGTCCGGGCCGGCGCAGGCTGGCGTGCTTCCATCCCTGCTCAGGGAACACCGGTGGGTGGGCGGAAACGGCGGTTTCAGCCCCGAGGGCTGAACCTGCAGCTCTTTGTCGGCCGACGAAGTCGGCCGACAAAGAAACAGCATCTGTGATGGTGAGCCCGAAGTCGATGCCTAGATGCACGGTGGTCGGTGGCGGCTAGGCGACGGCGCTGCGCAGACGGTGGGCGAAGCGCTGGCGGAACTTGCTCAGCTTGGGCGTGATCACCGCGGCGCAGTAGCCCTGTTGCGGGTTGGCGCGGTAGTAGCCCTGGTGGTAGCGCTCTGCCGGGTACCAGGTGCGCGCCACGTCGCCCAGGTCGGGATCGTTCAGGTCGACCAACTGGGTGACGATGGGCGCCGCGAACAGGCCATCGGCCTGCAGTTCCGCCACCAAGGCGCGGGCGGTGGCCAGTTGCTCCGCGTCGTGGGCGAAGACCGCGGAGCGGTACTGCGGCCCGACGTCGTTGCCCTGGCGATCCTCGGTGGTGGGATCGTGGGTGCCGAAGAAGACCTCGAGCAGCGCGCGGTAGGGCAGCACGTCGGGGTCGAAGCGCAGTCGCACGGCCTCGGCGTGGCCGGTGTCCTCGTTGCAGACCTGCTGGTAGCTGGGGTTGGGCCGGTGCCCGCCGATGTAGCCGCTCTCCACGGCCAGGATGCCGTCCACCTGCTCGAAGACGGCCTCGACGCACCAGAAACAGCCGCCTGCCACGGTGGCCACGGCGTCGCGGCTAGCCGCGACCTTGTCGCTCAGGGGATCGGAAGGAGGGGTCATGGCCCATGCTACGGCCGACGGGATGGAGGAGGGGTCAGCCCCACCACCGGAAGGCCTCGGGTGACCAGAGCCCCCACACCCAGCCCAAGGCCAGCAGGGCAGCGAAGCTCAGCGCTGCAAGGGCGTGCAGGCCCCAGCGCCACAGGCCCCGTGGGTAGGCGATCAGACCGCCGAGCAGGCCGAAGACCATGCCGACCACCCCCAGCGCCAACCACACGACCAAGGTCTGCAGCAGGGGTGTGAGGACGGCCATGGGTGGCTCGGCGCCGGCCAGTGCCTGCCAGGTCATCCAAGCAAGGGTGGCGGCCAGCAGCAGCGCAGGCAGCGCGGCGAAGCGGCCGAGGCCGCGCACCCGCCGGACCACCCTCGGCAGCTCCCAGCCGCGCGGCTCCAGCCGAAGGCGGCGCAGGTAGCTGCCCCAGGGCCAGCTGATCAACAGCAGCAGCGCCATCAGCGCCGCGCTCAGCAGCACGGCCAGGCCAACGTAGGGATGCTGCAGCCAGGGAAGGCGTTGCAGTTCGAGGTCGACGGGCGCTTGGAGGCTCAGCCGCTGCGCCTCACCATCCATCAGCGCACCGGGGCCCAAGGGCGCATCGTCGGTCGCTCGACCGCTGCCAAGCACGACCATGGGCGCGCCGTCCGCGCTGCGGCGGAAGAGGCCGTCAGGCGCGAGCAGGTAATCGTGGGGCTGGCCGAAGTCGGTAGGCGGCGTCCAGCGCATGGCAGCTTCGTCCACGGCTGTCAGCTGCCAGGCCGAACGCAGCGTGGCCCGCAGGGTGGGCGCCCAACCGGCTGCGATCTCGGCGGTCGGCAGGTAGAGGCCAGGGCGCGGGGCGGCGGCCTCGCCATCCAAGACCGGCCAGCCCTGCCATGGATCGCCCGGTAGCCGGAGGTCGCCCCACAGCTCGAGCAACAGGCCCTCGGCCAGCACCTCGGCAGCGTCGTGCGATCCGGAGGCGGACAGCAGCTCGTCGGCGTCGTCGCGGGGTGCCTGCGGCAGGCCGAGCAGGTGCACGAAGATCAGGGTGTCGAGCTGGGGGGAGAGCAACACCATGCTGCGCACGTCCGGCCGCCGGTCGTCCTTGCGCAGCAGGCGATGGCCTAGGCTCACCGAGCCCACCATCATGTCGCTGCCCTCTGGCAGGCTGGGATGAACGGCGGGCACCGGGGCACGCGCGGCCACGCGCCAGGCCAGCACGTCCTCGCCGCGCAGGGCTTCTTCCTGGGTGAGCATGTCGGCCAAGGCCATGACCTCGCGGGCGTTGGCAGCCTCAGGCAGCAGCGGGAACAGGCCGCTGAGGTCGAGGGGGTGGTCGGCGCTCAGGTCGTCCCCACCCACCGCGGTGGAGCCGTAGGTCTCCAACAGCACCGTCTGCCCGAAGACGCTGGCGCCGAGCACGAGACCGGCCGCGCCGCTGCGGGGCAGCACCTCCATGGCCAGGACGTCGAGCTGGAACCGCAGCGCAAGGCGCGCCACCACCACAGGGTCCAGCTCATCCGCGTCCAAGGCCCTTGGCGCCAGGTCAGGCTGAGCGGCCGCCGCGCCAAGCAGCAGGGCCGAGACCAGCAGGGCACGGAGCCAGCGGCACCGAACGGTGCGGGGGCGCTCCTTGGGCGGCATCAGCTGACCACGCTAGCACGCGTGCCAAGCGGCGCATCTGGCGGTGCCGTAGCATGGCCGGATGGATCCGACCTCGCCACCGACCTCGCGCCTGCTGAGCCGCATGGCGGGTGCCGATCGCGGGCGCCTGCCAGGCAGCGCCTTCCTCATCCTGCCGCTTGGGGCCACCGAGTACCACGGTCCCCACGCGCCATTGGGCCTGGATTCGACGGTGGCGCGCGGCCTGGCCAAGGCCCTTGCGCAGCGCCGCGACGCCCTCGTGCTGCCCGCGATCGACTACAGCTTCACGCCGCTGATCACATCGCCCGAGCTGGGCAGTCTGTCGGTGTCGGCCGCCACCTTCCTGCCCTACTTGACGGACGTGCTGCGTGCGGTGTTCCGCAGCGGGGCGAGGCGCCTGCTGGCGCTCAACGCGCACAGCGAGAACCAGTTCAGCCTGCGGCTGGCCGCCGAGCAGGTGGCGCTGGAGTTCCGGGGCGCCAGCGTGCTGATGGTGGACTGGTGGAAGCTGCTGCCGGCCACGGCGCCTGACGGCGGTGCCTGGTTCCCCGGTCAGCCTGGCAACGGGCATGGCCACGGTGGACCGGTGGAGGTGTCGGTGTCGGCCGCCTTCGACCAGGCCGGTGTGGATCCCAGTCTGTCCGCCGACATCCCATACGAGTCGCCATGGTGGGCGCCCGCCGCGCGCGTCGTCGGCGCGGGGCAGGCGCCGGAAGGCTTCCGCGGTTACCACGGCGCCGTGTCCAGCATCGACACGGCGCGGGGCCGGGAGATGGTGGACGCTGTCGTGCAGGTGTTGGAGAGGCTGGTCGATGACTGGTTGCAGCGGGCGGACGGTGCGGAGACGGCCTAGGGTCGACTCGGGCTAAGCCGGGACACCGACCTCGGCGACCTCGCGCCAGGAGGGATGCCGCCGTGGCCGGCTGGTGATGGTGGCCGAAGCCAGCGCCACCGCGGCAGCCACAGCCTCGCCCATGGTCCGGCCGCTGCGCAGCGCCGACAGCAGGCCGGCGTTGAAGGCATCGCCAGCACCCACCGTGTCGGCCACGCTCACGCGCGGCGCGGCGGCGCGGTGGAGGCCGGCACCGTCCCACCAGGCTGCGCCATGGGCGCCCAGCTTGACGACCGCCTGCAGCCCACGGCCCTGCAGCACTTCGGCCACCGTCTCCAAGGGCGCAGCGGGCCGGGCCGTGAGCGCGCGGGCCTCGGCCAGGTTGGGCAAGAAGACGTCGACCTGCGCCAGGATGCCCCAGGTCTCGTGGAGCACCGACTCGGTCCAACCCTCCAGTGGCCAGCCGGTGTCGAGCAAGGTGGTCGCGCCACGCGCACGCGCCTGACCGAGCAGCTCGGGCAAGGCTGGGCGCCAGCCGGGCAGCAGGAAGGTCCCGCACAGCAGCAGCAGGTCACCCTCACCCAGCCCTTGGATGACCAAGCCGAGGTCGTCTGGCCGGCTGCTGGCCATGTGCCCCAAGTGGCTCAGGAAGGTCCGTTCACCATCCGGATGGAACAACCCCACCGTGAGGGCCGTCGGCGACCGCATCACCCCAGGCCTGACCCCAGCCCCCAGCAAGGCCTCCCGCAAGAAGTCGCCATGCAAGTCGTCGCCAACATCGCTGACATAGCTGACCTCCTCCCCCAACCCAGCCAAGGCAAGCGCCGTATTGCCGAGCGCCCCACCCACCCGCAACTCATGCCTCTCGACGGCCGTCTCGGTCCCCACCTCCGGCCAAGGCGCCACCGGCCCCAACAACAGATCCACATTGAGGTTCCCGGCCACCACCAACCGGGGACGTGAAGGGCTGCCCCCGGCCTGCGGGGTGTTGGGATCAGGCGCCGACGACCGTGCAGCCATGCCTAGGCCGTCGGCGCCTGATCCCAACACCCCCCCACCGCTCATCCCTTCACGCCGCTCAGCACGACGCCTTCGATGATCTGGCGCTGGAAGATGATGAAGACGATCAGCACGGGCAGGATGGCGAGCGAGGAGGCGGACATGATGAGGTGCCACTGGGCACCCGCCTCACCGGAGAACAGGGAGATGCCGACCGGCACGGTGCGCATGGCCGCCGACTGGATGGAGACCAGGGGCCAGAGGTAGGCGTTCCAGTTGCCGATGAAGGCGAAGATGCCAAGCGCAGCAAGGCCGGGTCCGACCAGCGGCAGGCCGATGCGCAGGAAGACGCCGATCTCGCTCACCCCGTCGATGCGGGCGGCGTCGAAGAGGTCGCGCGGCAGGGTGCTGAAGAACTGGCGCATGAGGAAGACCCCGAAGCCGGGGATGAGGCCGGGGAACATCAGCCCCCAGTGGGTGTTGGTCCAGCCGAGATCGGAGGCCATGACGTACCAGGGGATGATCAGCATCTCGGTGGGGATCATCAGGGTGGAGAGGATGGCGATGAAGATGATGTTCTTGCCGGGGAAGCGCATCACCGCCAGCACGTAGCCCACCAGCGAGCAGAAGAACAGCACCGAGAGGGTGGTGCCGACCGACACGATCAGGCTGTTGAGGAACCAGCGGGGGAAGGCGGTGCGGGTCAGCACCTCGAAGTAGTTGGCCAGGCTGAAGCTCCTTGGCCAGAAGGCGGTGCTGATGACCTCGCGCGCGTCCTTGAAGGTGGAGAGCAGCATCCACAGGAAGGGGAAGACCATGACGATGGCGCCTGCGCTGAGCAGGACGTAGGCCAGCACCACCCAGCCGTCGAGCTTGCGTCTGCGGGCGGGGGCGCGGACGCTGTCGCGCAGGGCGCGGCGATCGGTGATGGGTTGCATCATCCGTACTCCACCCGCCTCTGCGTCAGCCTGAGCTGGATCAGGGTGATGGTCAGGATGATGACGAACATGACCACTGTCACCGCGGCTGCGTAGCCCAGCCGGTGGCGCGAGAAGGCTTCCTGGTACATGTACAGCGCGAGGGAGAGCGTGCGCCCGAGGGGGCCGCCCTGGTCGTTGAAGCCGATGTTGACGATCTGGTCGAAGAGCTGCAGGGCGTTGATGGTGGTGATGACGACAGCGAAGACCATGGTGGCGTTGAGCAGCGGCAGGGTGACGTGACGGAAGAGCTGCCAGACGTTGGCGCCGTCGATGCGGGCTGCCTCGTAGTAGATGCGCGGGATGCCCTGAAGGCCGGCGAGGAAGATGACGATCAGGAAGCCGAGCTGCTGCCAGATGACCACCACCGACACCGCGCCGAGGGCCAGGTCGGGGTTGCGCAGCCAGTTCTGCGGGTCGATGCTCAGGAATCCGAGGCCGATGCGGTCGACGAAGGCCGACCACTGCACGATGCCCACGTTGATGATGCCGCGGGCGTTGTACATCCAGCCCCACACCCAGGCCACCGCCACGGCGGGGGTGATGTACGGCGCGAAGTAGATGGCGCGGAAGAGGCCGCGTCCGCGGTCGATGGTCTGTAGCAGGATGGCGATGCCGAGGCCTAGTGCGATGGAGACGGGCACCGTGATGACCGTGTACAGCAGGGTGTTCTTCAGCGCCTGATGGAAGGTGGGGTTGCTGAGCAACTCCTGGTAATAGGCGGCGCCGATGAAGCGACGTTGCTCCGGGTTGACGTGCCAGGTGAACAGCGACAGATAGAAGGACTGCAGCGCAGGCCAGAAGCGGATGGCGGCGAAGAAGAAGAGAGGGATCGCCAGGAAGATGTAGGCCCACACTGCTTCGCGCTTGGCCAAGGACAGGGGGCGGCGTCCAGGCGGACGGGCGGGGGTTGCCTGCAAGGGGGCCTCCTGCGTGATGGGGGGCGGTGGCTGCGGGGTGGGTGGGTGTGCCCCGGAGAGCGGGGCACACCTTGAGTCTTGCAGGTCCATGCGCCGCCCCGCTCAGTGGGGCAAGGCCTCCATCAGCGGGACGGCGCGTGGGGGTTCAGCGGTGAAGGACGCTCAGCGGAACTGGTCCCAGAGCGCCTGGTCTTCGGCGGCGGCGATGCGGATGGACTCGCCGGGATCCACGCCGTCGAGCAGCACGCGGTTGATGGCGTCGAGGTAGACGTTGCGCTGGGCGACCTCATCGACGAACTGGGTCGCTTCGGCGTAGGCGAGGCCGGCCAGGAAGGGCCCGAGGATGTCGTCAGCCGCCAGGGCGGGATCGTCCAGCAGGCTGCGGGCGGCAGGCAACTCGCCGACCACGTCGAGCCACAGCAGCATGGCTTCCTCGGAGGTCACGAACTTGATGAAGCGGGCGGCCGCTTCCAGCTTGGCGGGATCGCGGGTGGCGTTGGGCGTGATGCCGTTCATGAAGAAGGAGCCGAAGTTCGACTGCACACCGTTGTCGAAGGTGGGCAGCTCGGTGACGCCCCACTCGAACTGGGCACCGTTGCTGACCTGGCCGATGGCGAAGGAGCCGTCGATGATCATGCCGATGCTCTGCTGGGTGATGAAGCCGTCGCGGTAGCCGCTGGTGCCAGGCACGAAGTTGGTCACGCCGATGTTGTGCTCCAGCTCCCAACCGGTGAAGGTGGCCAGGGCCAGCTCACCGATCTCGTTGCCGTAGAGCACCTCGCCGTCGGCCGAGAAGGGGCTGGTGCCGAGCTGGTTCATCAGCACGGTGCGCACCAGGTGGTGGTCCTGGCCGCCGAAGCCGTAGCCGATCTGGCTGTAGCCGAGGGCATCGCTGACGTTCAGTGCCTGGGCGGTGGCCACGAACTCGTCCCAGGTGGTGGGCGGGGCTTCTGGGTCGAGGCCGGCCGCGCGGAACAGGTCCTTGTTGTAGAACAGCGCGAGCGAGCGAACGGCGGTGGGCAGGCCGTAGTACTGGCCGTCGATCTTCACCGAGTCGACCATGGGCACGAAGTAGGCGGCCACCTCGTCGGCGGGGAAGTACTCGGCAGGCAGCGGCTCGATGTAGCCGGCGCGCGACCAGGAGGCGACCCAGCCGTAGAAGAGCTGAGCCACGTCGGGACCACGACCGGCGGTCACGGCGGTGGCCACCTGCTGCTCGTAGCCGTCGTAGGGGAAGGTCTCCTGGACCACGATGATGTCCGGGTTCTCGGCGTTGAACTGTGCGATGAGCTGGTTCATGGCCTCGACCCGGGTGTTGAACTCGTACTGCCAATAGGTCAGTTGGACCTGGGCCTGCGCGAACCCGACGAACAGGCCTGCGACGACCACGAGACGTACCACATGCTTCATGCCTCTACGTCCTTCCTCGGCGCGCGCAGTCCGCTGAGCGCCGTATCGATGCGGGTGGACAGCATCTGTACCACCCGATCATCTTCGACCAGTTCCTCCCTCAGTCCTGTCAGGTGGACGGCCACGGCTTCGGGGGCTGGGCCACCGTAGCCGTTTCGCCGCGCCACGAAGGCAGTGACGGAGAGTGCCTCGGCCAAGGCAGCCGGCCCCATCTCGGGACCACCTGCCCCTCTGAGGTCGTCGGGCGTGGCCTCTTGTAGCAGGCGACCTTGCTCAGCCATCTGGCCGACCAGGGTCGCCACGACCTGATGGGCCTCGGGGAAACCGAAGCCCGCTGTCCGCACGAGCTCGTCTGCGAGCTCGGTGGCGGTGGTGTCACTGGCGGCCGCTTGCCGCCGCAGGTAGTCGACGTCGATGGTGGCCCCGCGAAGGCTGGTGGCCAACAGGTCGATCCCGGCATCGAGGGCGCTCAACACGGTGAAGAGCGCTTCCTGAGCGTCGGTGCCGACGTCGTTGAGGTCGCTGAAGGGGATGTTGTGGCTGCCGAAGGCGAGTTGCTGAGCGGCGCCTGCCGCCCGCGAGAAGCGGGTGCGGGCATGCTCGAGGGGAACGGGGTTGCGCTTCTGCGGCATGATCGACGAGCCCTGCACCATGTCGTCGGCCAGCCGCAGCCAGCCTTGGGTGGCGCCGGCCAGCAGGTCGTGCAGCAGCCGCGAGAGGCCGACGCCGAGCGTCTGGCCCAGCGAGGCGACGTCGAGCTGCCAGTCGGCGGCGGCCACCGCCTCGTAGGTGTTGGCCGTTGGCCGGCTGAAGCCGAGGGCAAGGGCGCTGAAGTGGCGGTCGAGGGGATGGCTGCTGCCCGCCAGTGCGGCTGCGCCGAGGGGACAGCGGTCCATGCGCTCGAGCACACCGTCCAGGCGCGCATGGTCACGGCCGAGCACCGAAGCGGCTGCGGCCAGGTAGTGGGCAAGGGTGATGGGCTGTGCAGGCTGGTGGTGGGTGTGGGCGATGATCACCGTGCGGGTGTGGCGCTCGGCGATGTCGAGCAGCAGGCTGCGCAGGTCGAGCAGACGGCGTGCGACCGCCAGCAGCTTGCCGCGCACCGCCAGCATGTACACGGTCATGTCGAGGTCGTTGCGCGACAGCCCGAGCCGCATCCAGGCAAGCACCTGCTCACCCGTCTCGGCCTTGATGCGCTGCTGCAGGGCGAAGTAGAGGTCAGGCACGTTGGGGGCGGGCTCAGGAGGCGGTTCGTCGCGGCGACGCTGCAAGGCAGCCTCCAGCTCCTCCAGCTCGGCCGCTGACCCACGGGCGGCCGGCAAGCGGGCCACGGTGCGCACGTGGGCGGTCAGCGCGTCGATGAAGTCCTGGTAGAGGTGCGCGGCGGCGAAGCGCTGGTCCGGCGTCAGCACATGGTCGACGTAACTGCGGTTCCAGGTCATGCGCCGCCTCCAACGGAGGGGGCATCGAGGGGGATCTTCAGCAGCCGAGCCGCGTTGCCGCCGAAGACCAGCGCGATGTCGGCCTCCGGCAGGTTCATGGTGTAACAGGCGCGCAGCTGGTCTTCGAGGTAGCGGCGCGAGAAGCCGCGGGGGAAGGCGGCCGAGTCGGAGCCGAAGAGCACCCGCTCTGGCCCGATGGTGTCGAAGGCCTTGCGGAAGAGGTCCTCCAGCGTCAGCGGGTAGGGCATCCAGCGCATCCACTGGTTGCTGCCCGATGTGTCGACGTAGATGTTGGGCAGGCTCCAGCAAAGGGCAAGCAGGTCCTGCCAGTAGCCGGCGCCGAAGTGCGGGACGATGAAGGGGATCTCGGGGAAGTCGCGCGCCACCGTGAACAGCGAGAGCGGGCTCATGCGCGGGTGGGCCACCACACCGCCACCGCGGCCGAGGAAGCCGAAGTGGATGAGGGCGGGCATCTCGCGCTCGGCCAGGAAGGTCCACAGGTCGCGGATGGAGGGGTCCTCGAAGGGGATCTCGGTGCGGGGGCCGAGCTGCTTGTAGCCGCGTAGGCCAAGCTCGTCGGCCGCCCTGCGCATCTCGGCGCCTGCGCCCGGCAGCATGGGGTGGTGGGCCATGCCGATGAAGCGGTCGGGATGGCGGCGCACCACGCCGGCCAGCAGGTCGTTGCTCTGGCCGGTGACGAAGTTGATGGCCCGCAACCCATGGCGCCCGACCTCGGCGGCCCAGCGGTCGGCCATGGCATCGATCTCTTCCGCTGTGCGCACCGGCGGCTCACTCGGCTCGGTGGCCCACTCCTTCTGCATACGCTCCTGCCGGTCGCGGGCGTAGGCGGAGAGCAGCGGATGCAACGGCGCATCCGAGGCGGGCAGGCCCGTGGTGTTGGCCACCGGGAAGTGGGCATGCACGTCGATGATCGGGAATGGCGGCTTAGGCATGAACGCTCCGATCGAGAGACGATGGTCGGGATCCTAGCTCCTGCGCGGCTTGGGAAGCCGTGCGCATGCCATCCCTCGACGGGTGGCGGCAGAGGTCGTCCTCCACCTGCACCAGGGCGATGCGCGCCACGCCGCGGGCGGCGGCGTCGACGCCGAGGGCGCCGGCGACGATGCTCAGGGGCGAGGGTGCGGTCCAGCGCTGCCGCAACCGCTCGGCCAGGATGCCATCGCGGTCGGCCGACCAGGCGACCACCAGCAGCTCGGGGTCGAGCGCGCACGCCAGGTTGTGCAGCACCACCCTCAGGCCTTCGGCGAAGCGTTCGAAGTCGGCGCTGCCGGCCACATCGTCGAGCAGGAGGCGCCCGTCGCTGCCGACGAAGCGGTGGCTGAGGGCGAGCAGGTCGCGTTCGAAGGGACCGCCTGCGCGGCTGGCGGGTGGGGGAGCCTGCTCGGGCTGCCCGCTGGTGCTCGCCGTCGCCCCAGGCGGTGTGATGGCGTAGCCGATCTCGCCTGCCGCAGCGTGGGCGCCGCGGTAGAGCTGCCCGTGGATGACCAGCCCTGCCCCGACGCCGCTGCCGATGGCCACGTAGACCACGTGGTCGTGACCGGCGCCGGCGCCGTAGCACAGCTCGGCCAAGGCCAAGGCGTTGACGTCGTTCTCCAGGGTCACCGGCAGGCCGAGGGCGCGTTCGAGCACGTCGGCCAAGGCGAAGTCATGCCAGCCGAGCGCGGGTGCCAGGTCGACGTGCCCGTCCACCGGGTCGACCACGCCGGGCACGGCCACAGCGAGGCGGGCGGGCTTGGGGCCCTGCGCTGGCCGGATGAGGTCGCGCAGCCAGGCGATCAGGGCATCTTCGCCACCGGGACCGAGCACCGGCCCGTCGTCGCTCCTGACGATGCGCCCGAGCAGGTCCACCCGCAGCGCCCGCGCCGAGCGTCCCGACAGGTCGAGCGCCAGCACATGGCGCGCATCAGGGGCCAAGGCCACGCGCTGGGCAGGGCGTCCACCTGTGCTGCCGTCCTGATCGACCTCGCAGACGAGGCCGGCCTGGTTGAACTCCTGCAGGATGGTGGCCACCGTCGGCACCGAGAGGCCCGTGCGCTGCGCCAACGTCGCCCTCGAGGCCACCCCTGCTGCCAGCAGGGCGCGGAACACCCCGTGGCGGTTGGCTTCGCGGACGTGGTCGGTCTGCAAGGGTACGCGCAAGCGTCCTCCAGGGTGAGGGGTGGGTGGTGGCCTGCCAACTTCGGCAACCACTTTGTATATGTCTTGCCGATGCTACGTCCGTCTCGGCCGGCTGTCAACGGGCGCAGGCCCGATGACCGTCGTCGCTGAGCGCAACGACGCCGCGTTCAGAGGTCCGCCGCCACGAGCAGGGCGCGCCCGCCCTCCTTGGCCCCGTAGAGGCGCCGGTCGGCCACCAGCACCAGTTCGTCGTGCTGCAGGCCCTCGCTGCTCGAGGCCAGGCCGATGGAGACGCTGAGCGTGTCGAGGCCAGGGTGCAGCACCATCCATGGATGCTGGCTCACGGCCTGCATGAGCTTGCGGCAGGCGGCAGCCGCGTCCTCCAGCTCGGTGTCGGGGAAGAGCACGACGAACTCCTCGCCGCCGTAACGGGCGACCATGTCGGTGTCGCGCGTCTGGTCGCGCATGAGTCCGGCGACGGCGCGCAGCACCTGGTCGCCGATGACGTGGGTGAAGCGGTCGTTCACCTGCTTGAAGCGATCGAGGTCGACCATGGCGAGGGCGAGGTGATGGCCGTAGCGTTGGCAACGCCGAGCCTCGTCGCGCCAGCGTTCGTCGAAGTGCCTGCGGTTGGCCAGGCCGGTGAGGTGGTCGGTGCGCGACCGCGCCTCGAGCAGGTTGGCCTGCTCGGCCAGACGCGTGTGCAGGTCTTCCAGCTCGGCGTGGGCGCGCCTCAGCTCCTCGTGCCTGCGCCGCTCCTCGTCGCTGGTGCGGTGGGCGAGCTCGCGTTCGCGCTGGCCCTCGAGGGCATCGAGCCTGGTGCGCAGCCGCTCATCGCTCAGCTCGGCCTCGACGGCGCGGGCGCGCTTGAGGTCCGCCAGGGCGGCGGGCAGGTCGCCTTGGGTCTCTGCCCAATCGGAGCGGGCAAGGAGGGCCTGCAACAGCTGCTCGCGGGCCGACATGCCATGGGCCAGGTCGACGGCCTCTGAGAGCAGGGGGCCGGCCTCGGCCGCACGTCCCTGCTGCAGCAGCAGTTGCCCGTAGCGGCGCAGCGTCTCGGTGAGGAAGTAGGGGTAGCCGTAGGCACGGGCCTGGCTGAGCGCCTGCTCGAAGACCGCTCCTGCCTCGTCTGCCCTGCCCATGGCGCTGAGCAGCACACCGCGGTTCGACAGCACGGCCGTGAGCGGGTAGTTCTGGTCCACGCGCTTGGCCAAGGCGAGGGCCTCGTCGTTGAAGCGCAGGGCCTCGTCGTAGCGCTCGAGGTTCTTGAGGTTGATGACCAGGTTGTTGAGCACCTGGATGACCTGCACGGGGGACTCGCCCAACTGCTCGTGGATCTGCCTTGCCCTGGTGTAGTAGGTGATGCCTGCCTCTGTGTCACCGGCGCGGGAGCGCACGATGCCGAGGCTGTTGAAGGCCGATGCGACGCCTGCCTGGTTGCCCAAGGCCTCCATGACCGTGGTGGCGGCCCGTAGCGCAACGGTGGCTGCGTCGAAGTCGGACAAGGCGTCCAGCACGAAGCCGAGGCGCAGCAGCGCTGCGCCCTCCCGCTGCCGCAGCTCGTGCGCACGGGCGAGGGCAACGGCCTGCTCGGCCGCCGCCAATGCCTCCTTCATGGCGCCGCTGAGGCGCAGCGCATCGGTCCTGACGATGAGGGCGAGGGCGAGCAGGTCGGGGTCGTCAGCCGTCTCGGCGGCGGCGACCGCCCGCTCGCTGGTGGGCAGCATGCCGGCCGCGTCCTGGTTGCGCTGAGCCTCGGCCAGGCCGATCCAGGCCCTGGCCTGGGCAGCCGGGCCCTCCGCCTCCTCGGCCCTGTGTCGCAGCTCGTCCAAGTTGGATGGAGCGGCAGGGCCGGTGCTCATCGCGCGACGACTCCTCGTGCCGCCAGCCAACCCTCGTATGAGCCGCTGAGTTCCACCACGCGGTCGAATCCCCACACGCGCAGCGCCGCCGAGGCCACGGCCGCCCTGCTGCCCGACTGGCAGTACACCACCAGCGGGCCGCCCTGCGGCAGGTCGTCGTGCTGCTGCGCCAAGCGCGCCACGTTGCGGTGCATGGCCCCTGGCAAGGCGCCTTCGCCGAACTCGCTGAGGCCGCGCACGTCCAGCAGCAACGCGTCTGGTCGCCCGGCCAGGTCGGCAGGGCTGAGTTGGGGCAGGGGACCGGCTGTGAGCTCGGCGAGGTCGCTGACGTAACCCACCACCCGGTCGATGCCGGTCCAGGAGAGGCGGTCGCGCATCCAGGCGGCGGCCGCCTCGTCTGGCGCGAGCAGCAACAGGGAACGGGGCTCGAGCTCGGGGTCGATGGCGTAGCTGCCGTAGGTGGCGAAGCGCTTGCCTTCGGGCACGAAGTAGGCGCCGGGAACGTGATCGGCACGGTGCAGCGCGGCGCTGCGGCTGTCGATCAACACGGTGTCATCGGCCAGCGCGGCGCCGGCTTCAGCTGGGCTGAAGCGGCGCAGCGCCGGCCGCTCGCCGAGCAGCGCAGGGCCGGCCTTGTTCCAGCGCTTCATGCGCCCGAAGTAGCCGGGAGCGTCGGGCTGCCCATCCAACAGCGTCGCCACGAAGCCGTCCTCGTCTCCGGCCGTGACGAAGGGGGCCCACCAACTCGTCAGCCTCTCGTAGCCGACGGTGCTGGAAGGCACGGCGCCGAGGGCCTTGCCGCAGGCGCTGCCTGCACCGTGGCCGGGCCACACCTGGATGTGATCTGGCAGCGTGATGAAGTGGTCGCGCAGGCTCGCGAAGAGCCGGCGGGCGCCTTCGAAGCGGGTGTCGACACCACCGGCCGCCTCGTCGAGCAGGTCGGGCCTGCCTAGGTCGCCGACGAAGACGAAGTCGCCGGAGAGCAGGTAGCCCGCCTGCTGCGACACCGCGCCATCGGTGACGAGGAAGGCCAGGTGCTCGGGCGTGTGGCCGGGGGTGTGCAGCGCCTGCAGTTCGACCTTGCCGACCACGATGCGGTCGCCGTGGCGCAGGGGCTGGTGCTCGAAGTCGTAGCCCCAGCCGGCGTCCACGCCTTCGTCGGAGAGATGCAGCGCCGCTCCGGTGGCGGCCGCCAGCTCGCGGGCGCCGGAGAGGAAGTCGGCGTGGATGTGGGTCTCGGTGACGGCCGTGATGCGCATGCCTTGCTCGGCCGCCATGGCCACGAAGAACTGGGCGTCGCGGCGCGGGTCCACCACCACCGCCTCGCCTGTGCGTTGGCAACCGATCAGGTAGCTTGCCTGGGCAAGGTCATCGTCATAGACGTGCTTGAAGAGCATCGTGACTCCCCTGGGGGCACGGAGGGCAGTCCGCCCTCCCGCGCGTGCTACCTTCCCATCATGAAGCCTGATGACACCGAGCTGGAGGCTCTTGCGCGACGCTTGGAGGAGAGCGGCGACTTCCGTGTCCTTCGTAGGTTACGTCACCAGCCCCTGCTCAGCCGCGACGAACTGCCCA
>CAYXJZ010000027.1:0-30199 GCA_964465355.1 uncultured bacterium
GTCGAGAAAGACGATGCGCGCAACCAGCTCATGTCTTTCCTCCGCCGCGAGCATCAGGGCGACGCCGGCATCGTCTACTGCCTGTCGCGCAAGAGCGTGGACCAGACGGCCGAGTTCCTGGCGCGCCAGGGCCTGAAGGCGCTGCCGTACCACGCAGGCCTCGACGCGGCCAAGCGGCGCAAGCACCAGGACCGCTTCCTGCGCGAGGACGGGCTGGTGATGGTGGCCACCATCGCCTTCGGCATGGGCATCGACAAGCCGGACGTGCGCTTCGTCGCCCACCTTGACGTGCCGCGCAGCCTGGAGGGCTACTACCAGGAGACCGGCCGCGCTGGTCGCGACGGGCTGCCTTCCAACGCCTTCATGACCTACGGCCTGGCAGACGTGGTGGCCATGCGTCGCATGCTGCAGGCCGGCGGCGCCAGCGAGGCGGTCAAGCGGGTGGAGCAGGGCAAGCTCGACGCCCTGCTGAGCTACTGCGAGACCACCGGCTGCCGTCGCCAGATGCTGCTGGCCTACTTCGGCGAGCATGGCAGCCAGCCTTGCGGCAACTGCGACGTATGCCTCAACCCGCCCGAGACCTGGGACGGCACGGTGGCGGCGCAGAAGGCGCTCTCGGCGGTGGTGCGCACAGGAGCGCGCTTCGGCGCCGGTCAGGTCATCGACGTGCTGCGGGGCAAGGACACCGACCGCATCAAGCAATGGCGCCACGACCGCCTCCCCACCTTCGGCGTCGGCGCCGACCTAAGCGAGCGTAGTTGGCGCTCGGTGTTCAGGCAGTTGGTGGCGGCTGGTCTGCTGTTGCCCGACGCCGAGGGCTACGGGGTGCTTGGCCTCGGGCCAGGCGCCAGCGAGGTGCTGCGCGGCGAGCGGGAGGTGCGGCTGCGCAAAGAGCGTGTTCAGGAGCGCAGTGCCCGGCCGGCCAAGCCGCCGCGTGGCGCGGTGCCTGCCGTCACCCTCGGGGCGGGGGACGAGGCGCTGTTCGATGCACTGCGCACGCTGCGCCGCTCACTGGCCGACGAACAGGGCGTGCCAGCCTACGTGGTGTTCAGCAACGCCACCCTGGAGGCGATGGCGGCCGTGAAGCCGCAGAGCCTTGACGAACTGGCGGGCATCTCCGGTGTGGGGCAGGTCAAGCTGGAGCGATACGGCGAAGTGTTCTTGGAGGTGTTGCGGCAGCAGCACTGAGCCGCCTAGGCCCTACGTCAGCTTGGGCTGCCTAGGTGTTGTACTGGCCAACTCGATCGCGCCATCCACTGCGTCATGTGCTCGGCCGGCAACGGCTTGGTGAAGAAGTAGCCCTGGCCGAGGTCGCAGCCCAGTTCCTGTAGCGCAAGTCGCGTGGCGTCGTCCTCGACGCCCTCGGCGGTGACCTCCAACCCCAGGCTGTGCCCCAGTTCGATCATGCCTCGCACGATGGCGTGGTTGCGGTGTTCGGCCAGGCCGATGATGAAGGACTTGTCGATCTTCACCTTGCTGGCAGGGAGATCCTTGAGGTAGGCCAGCGAGGACTGCCCCACGCCGAAGTCGTCGATCGAGAACTGCACCCCCTGGCTGCTGAGGTCGCGCAGCGCACGCTTTGCGCGCTCGGGGTCGGCCATGACGCCGCTCTCGGTGATCTCGAGGACCAGGCGGTCGAGTGGGATGCCGGTGGCTTCGGCGATGCCTGGGATCTCCGCGCACAGCTGCGGATCGAGGAGGTTGCGGGCTGAGAGGTTGACGCACAGCCCCAGCCGTAGGCCGTCGCGATGCCATCGACGGTACTCCCCGAGCGCGGCCTTGAGCACCCACCGCGTCAGGTTGTTGATGAGCTGGGTTCGCTCCGCCAGCGGGATGAAGCTGTCAGGGGGGATCTGGCCGCGCTGCGGATGCTGCCAGCGGACCAAGGCCTCGACCCACACGGTCTTGCCGGTCTTGAGGTCGACCTTCGGCTGGTAGTGCAGGAGCAATTGGTCGTCGGCCATCGCCTGCGACAGCTCCCCGAGCAGGGCGATGCGCTGGGGTTGGTAGTGGTCGATCTGGGGCGAGTAGACCAGATGGTCGCGGTTCGTGTCCTTGGCCACCCGCAGCGCCACGTCGGCATGCTGCCACAGCAGCTCCCCCGTGTCGCCATGCTCTGGGAAGAGGGCGACGCCGATCGACCCTTCCAGTTTGACGGGGACGTCTGCGATCTTGGTCGGTCGATCCAAGGCGTCCTCGATGTCCTCGATGACCCGGTCGATGGCGCCGCGGTCGGCGAGTCGCGGCAGAAGGATGACGAACTCGTCGCCGCCAAGGCTCGCCAACAGGTCCTCATCACGGAGCGTCTCGCGCAGCACGCGCGCCACATGGCGCAACACCTCGTCGCCGTTGCGGTGGCCGAGGGTGTTGTTGATGTCGCGGAACTGGCTCAGGTTCACCAGCACCAGAGCCATCGCATGGCCGACGTCTGCGGCGGTCTCCACGATCGTGGCCAAGCGCTCTGTCACGAAGGCCCTGTTCGGCAGTCCCGTCACCGGCTCGTAGTAGGCGAGCCTGGCCGCCTTCCGCTCCGCATGCCTGTGATCCAGGTAGGTCGAGATCATCTCGGCGAGGGAGCCGAGCAAGGCGCGCTCCTCGTTCAGGAACGGGCCCTCGTCCTCCTCCGGTTGCTGCTCCAGGTACACGACCTCGACCACGCCTGCCTGGCCGTTCGCGGTGACGATCGGGCTCGAGAGCTTCCACGGGCCATCCTCCCAGCCCGGGGTGCGCACGTCGACCTCGCCGTGGGCGATCCTCGCCTCACAGACCTTGGGGTGCAGCCAGGCCGGTGGGAGCAGCCGAACCAACTCCGCAAGGACGTCCTGGTCGGTCGCTGCCCTGCCATGGAGGAGTCTTGCGGCGCCGTGCAGCAGCGTCAACTCCTTGACGCGCTCGCGCAAGCGTTGGGTGAGCCACCTCTGGCCGCTGTCCTGCTCAGGCGCCGAAGGGGCGTCGTCCTCGGGTGGCTCGGCAGGATGGCTGCCAGGAGTCGCCTGTGACTTGGACATGGCGGCCTCTTCCCTATGGTGGATGTCGTGGTCCACGGTAGCACGGTGCTTTCTTGAGGCCGCCGTGAGCTTCTTCCGCCTAGATCCCCTGCGCAGCACGTTGGGGGAGCTCAACGTCGATCGGGACGGTCAACCCTTCAGCGGCAGCCTCACCTGGAACTCCGTCCACCCCGGCCTTGATTCCACCGCCACCTCGCCCTCGTGCTGCTGCACCAGGCGCCGGACGACGTCGAGGCCCAGCCCGGTGCCCTGGCCTACCCCCTTGGTGGTGAAGAAGGGATCGAAGATGCGCCCCTGGATCTCCTGCGGGATGCCGGGACCGTCATCGCTGATCCGCACCACCAGGTGATCCAGTTCCTGAGCCGCGGCCACGGTCAGTCGACCGCCCTGCTCCACGGCATCCAGTGCGTTCTCGATGAGGTTCATCCATATCTGGTTGAGCTCGGCGCCGACGGCGTGCACCTGCGGCAGGTCGTCGGCGATGGCCACCGAGACCTCCACCGCCTTCTCGCGCCGCTTGGCCTCGACCAGCCTGAAGGTGTCGGCGATGCCCCGGCGGATGTCGACGGGTTCAGGCACCAGGGCGCGGTCCATGAAGGAGAAGCCCTTCACGGTGCCGACCAGGTCGTGGATGCGCGACGCTGCATGCTCGATCTCGGAGGCCAGCGTGCGCACGAGGCAACCGGCCGCGATCCAGCGCAGGGCGGCGTGGAGTGCCTCGCCCTTGACGTCTGTGGCGAGCCGGTCGAGTGCGGCCAGGGTGACGGCGGTGTCGGCCAGCGGCACGGCGCAGGCCTGGTCGGCTCCGTGCCCCGCCAACCAGGCAGCGACGGCGTCTTCACGATCGGCGCGCGCCACCGACGACGATGGCGTGAGCGGCGGGGTGGCGCACATGGTGCGCACCTCGTCGATGGCCGCGAGCTGCGCGTCGGAGAGGCGGGCAGCGCCCAAGCGCCTGGCGGCTTCTTCGGCGGCTTCCAAGCTCACCCGGAGCAGCTTGGCGCTGCGCACGGCGGCCGAGGCAGGGTTGTTGAGCTCGTGCGCAAGGCCGGCGGCCAGCTTGCCGAGCGAGAGCAGCTTCTCGTCCCGCAGGTCGCTGGCGTTGAAGCGGCGCACGCGGTCCACCATGGCGTGCACCAAGGTGGCGGTGACCGCCGGGCACTGGCGGATCATCTCCTGGAAGAGCTCCTTGTCGATGGCCAGCAGCTCGGTCGCTTCCTCCGCCACCACGTCGTTGGGTGGCGCTGCACCACGCGAGTATGGCATCGCGCCGCCGACGTCGCCGCCGAACCACTCGAAGATCTTGCGCGAACCCGCTCCGCGGTCGACCCGGATGACCAGGTGCCCACTGAACAGGATGAGCAGTGCTGGGGCCAACTCACCCTTGGGGGTGATCACGTCGCCGACGCCGTAGCTGCGCAGCGACCCGCGGGCGACCAGCCAGCGATGCTCCTCGGCTGGAGCCTTGGCCAGGGCGCGGTGGTCGGCCAGGCGGGCGATCAGGTCATGAACTCCGGAACCAGGCACGGCGCTCAGACCGTCCGCAGGTAGCGTTGGACCGAGTAGATGGCGGCCGAGCCTTCGCCCACGGCGGTCGCCACCCTGCGGTTGGCGCCCGAGCGCACGTCGCCGGCAGCGAACACCCCTGGGACGCTGGTCTCGAACATGAATGGGTCGCGCTCCAGTGTCCAGCCACGTGGGCGACCGTGTTCCTTCGGCAGGTCGGTGCCGGTCATGACGAAGCCGGCATCATCGCAGGCCAAGATGCCGGCGAAGCCGTCGCTGTGTGGCTTGACGCCGATGAAGACGAACATGGCCGAGGCCGGGACGCTGCGCGGCGCCCCGCCGTCTGCCGAGCTCAGGACCACGGACGCCAGGGCGGTGTCGCCGTTCACGCGTTCGACCTCCACCCCGGTGATGACCTCGATGTTGTCGGTGGCGCGGATGCGGTCGACCAGGTAGCGCGACATCGTGGGCTGCAGGTCGGCTGCGCGGATGAGCATGGTCACCTTGCGCGCGTAGCGCGAGAAGAACAGCGCGCCCTGGCCGGCGGAGTTGGCGCCGCCGACGACGCACACATCCTTGTCGCGGTAGCGCGCAGCCTCCGTCATGGCAGCGCCGTAGTAGACGCCCATGCCCAGCAGCTGCGCCATGCCGGGTGCTTCGAGCATGCGAGCGCTCATGCCGGTGGTGACGACCACGCAGTAGGCGGCCAGCTCGGTGCCGTCTGCCAGCACCACCACGCGGTAGGGGTCCTCGCGGCGCAGCGAGACGGCGGCCTGACCGGTGAGCAGCTCCGCGCCGAAGCGCCGCGCCTGGGCGACGGCCCGCTGCGCCAGGTCGGCGCCGGTCACGCCGGCGGGGAAGCCGAGGTAGTTCTCGATCATCGAGCTGCTGCCGGCCTGCCCTCCCGCGGCCTGCGACTCGACCAGGACCGTGCGCAAGCCCTCGGACGCCGCGTACACCGCGTTGGCCAAGCCCGCCGGCCCACCGCCGATCACGATGACGTCGTAGAACGGCAGGTTCGCCTGCGTCTGCAGGCCAGCCTTCGACGCCAGCTCCGTCTGGGAAGGGGCCACCAGGTGGCTGCCGTCAGGGAAGAGCAGCAGGGGCAGCCGCGTGAGGTCGCCGGCCAGCGACTCGGCCAGGGCGCGCGCGGCGTCGTCGAGGTCAAGATCGACCCATTCGTATGGCACGCGGTTGCGCGAGAGGAACTCCTTGGTGCTGAAGGAGGCGGGCGACCACTGCGAGCCGAGCACCCGGATGCCGTCGAAGGCGGGCCGCACGCGCGCACGCCATTCGGCCAGCAGGTCGTCGAGCACCGGGTACAGCCGCTGCTCCGGCGGGTCCCACGGCTTCATGAGGTAGTGGTCGAGCCCGATCTCGTTGATGCCGGTGATGGCCACGTCGGTGTCGGCGTAGGCGGTGAGGAGCACACGGCGCGATGCCGGATGCAACGCCATCACCTCGCGCAGCAGCTCGATGCCCGACATGCCAGGCATGCGCTGGTCGGCGAGCACCAGCGCCAGCGGCCGGTTGCGCGCCGCCATCTCGGTGGCAGCGGCCAGGCCCTCGGCGCCCGAGTCCGCCTTCATCACGCGGTAGTCGGCGCCGTAATGCTGCCTGAGGTCGCGCTCGATGGCGCCTAGGACGGCTGGGTCGTCGTCGACCGTCAGGATGACGGGCTTGGCCACAGGGTGCCTCCTTGGGTCGGCTGCAGACGGTGTTGTCCGCACCGAGTATACGGAAGCGCAGGCGCCTGCCCAGCGGGCGCCCACCCGCCTACCGGGCACACGCCGTCCCCCGGGTGGCGCTAGGTCGCCGAGAGGATGCCGTGCCCGCCGACCGGTGCGGTCTCGATGTGCTGCTCGAAGCCGGCGATCAGCGGCCTTGCCTTCGCGATGGCGGCCTGGACGGATGGCAGTGAGAGCGATGCCTTGTGGCTGGCCTGGTCTTCCCAGACCTCGGTGATCCAGATGCCTTCCGGGTCGGCGGGGTCTTGGGCGACCACGTAGCTGAGGCAGCCGGGCATGCCCGAGACGCCTTCCAGGAGGATGGCGACGAGGGCGTCGCGCTGGCCGGGCGCGGCCTTGAACTTGCCGATCAGTCCGTACATGGTCGTCCTCCGGGGCATCGGGTCAGGGGCGCTGGTCGGCGGCGTGAACCCCGACCGTCACCGGTGCTGGTCGACGAGGATCTGGTTGCCGTCAGGGTCGATCGCGGTGAAGCTGGCGGGCCCTGTCGTCCCTTCGTCGGCCTCGGTGATGAGTTGAACGCCCTCGGCCTTCAGCCGACGCTGGATGTCCCGGATGTCGGCGAAGGTCGGCAGCGGCTTGGCCTCGCCGTCCCAGCCCGGGTTGAAGGTCAGAAGGTTGCCTTCGAACATGCCTTGGAAGAGCCCGATCAGCGCGTCGCCGTTCTTCATGATGAGCCAGTTCTGCGACTGGTCGCCGCCGAAGACGGAGAAGCCGAACTTCTCGTAGAAGGCTCGTGAAGCGGCGATGTCCTTCACGGCCAGGCTCAGGGAGAACGCGCCTAGGTTCATGGCAGACCCCTTCCGGTTCGACTTTCGAGTGGCCCAATCAGGCCCTCAGGCACGATACGGGTTCCTTCGGGCTAGGTGGGTCTCCATCCACTGGACGGCGAAGGCCACGAAGGCCGGGGCCGGGAGGAGCTCTGCCATGCAGCCACCGACAGGCCCCGAGCGCGCATGACCTGCCGCCAGGAAGTCCTTCAGGATCTGCGCGAAGTAGTCGCCGCCATCCCATGTGGTGATGCCGCCCGAGTCGTCAAGGCCTTCGATCCATTGCTCTCCGCTGTCGGCGTGCAGGTAGCGACGCCGCACTCGGCGCTTGTCGGGGACCTTGGCCAGGTACTCCGCCCAGTGCGTCAAGGTCACCGTGTCGACGTTCGCGCCAAGGCGCAGCACCCTGCCTTCAGCCGCCGTGAACCTGGCCAGGACGGACCCGGGGCCGTAGTAGTCGTGCAGCGGCGTGGTTGCCAGCAGCTCCGCCGCCCGAGGGCCCTGCACACCGAAGCGCGCTGCGGCGTGGTCGTTGACCGTGGTGCCAGTCCGTCGCCGGAAGACTTCGGCCAGCGCGCCCACATCAGGATCCGCCGGCGTGGTCGCAGGATCGAAGGCTTCCTCGTCGTCCGCGGCCAGGAGCATCAGCAGGGTGCCATCAGCGCCCAAGACCGCTTGCAAGGCGTCCAGCAAGGTGTCCGCGCCGCCTTCGATGGGGCCGATCCGTCTGAGGCTGGCGTGGACCATGAGCGTCATGCCGGCCTGGACGCCGAGGGTGGTCAATTGGCGGGTCAAGCCGGCCCGGTCGGCGATCTCGCTGGGTCCCATGTCAGCGCTGCCTCTCCGGCACGATGGTCTCACCCCGCGCCAGCATGGCCACCAGCGCCTCGATCTTTCGCGCGCGCCCTGCGGCCGTCTTCAAGCTGTCGGTCAGGCGGGACAGCGCGAAGAGGTTCTGTTTCCCCAAGGACAGGAAGGTCTCCAGCGCTTGCGGATCCGCCTCGATGGCGGCGCGCAGGTCCTCGGGGACGGTGTCGTGGCTGGCCTCGCTGATAGGGGCGTAGGCAGCATCCCAACGGCCGTCCGCCTTGGCGGCGTCGACCTGCCGCTGGCCGTGCGGGGTCATGCGGCCGGCTTTGATCAGTCGTTCGACGTGCTCCACGTTCACCCGGCTCCAGGCGCTCCTTGGCTTGCGGGGCGTGTAGCGCTGCAGGAAGGAGCGCTCGTCGAAGCTCTTGCGGATGCCGTCGATCCAGCCCCAGCACAGCACCACATCCAGCGCCTCCTTGGTGCTGACGGTGGACAGGCCAGAGGCCTTCTTGTGGATCTTCAGCCACAGCTCGGGCTCCGAGGCGTGGTGCTCGGCCAGCCAGGCCTCGAAGGCTTCCGCCGTGGCGAAGCTGCGGATCCTCTTCGGATCAGGGACGATGGGTGGCATCCAGGGACACCTCCTGCAAGGGGTCGCCGCCGGTCATGGGTAGATCACGTCATAACAGGCCAGGACGTTGCCCGAGCCTTCCCATGTGCGCGTGTGCGTGAGCTTGAGCGACACCGGCGGGCGGCCGTCGAACAGGGGGATGCCATCGCCGGCGACGATGGGGAAGGTGGTGAGGTGCAGCTCGTCCACCAGGCCGTGGCGCAGCAGGTGATTCCATAGCACCCGCCCCAGCATGATGAGGATGTCCCTGCCCGGCTGCTGCTTGAGTGTGGCGATGACCTCGGCCGCGTCCGCCACCTTGACGATGCGGGTGTTGTCCCAGGGGGCCAGGTCATCGGGCCTGATCTTGTCCGAGACCACCACCTTGTCGACGCGCTGGATCAGATCGGCGAACTGGCGCCGGATGGTGGTGGCCTTGGGATCGTCAGGCACGCCCGTCCAGTAGGTCTTGTTGCCGAGGAAGGAGGTGCGCCCGCTGAGCACGAAGGTGTCGGCGGCCAGCAGGCGCTCCACCGCGTAGTGGTCGAAGCTCTGGTCGCTTCCGTAGCCGCTGAAGTAGTGCTCGAAGAGGCCGTCGATGGTCTTGTCCTTGGATTCGTAGAAGCCGTCCACCGTGACGAAGTTGTTGACGATGAGCTTGCGCATGGGCCGCTCCTGCGTGGATGCCGACCGAGTCGTGCCCCCGAGGCCGTACCCGCCGGTTCAGGTGTAGATGCACCTTATAGCATCCGCTGTCGGCTGAGCCACCGAGGCCTCCAGTCCCGATCTCACCGTCGTCATCCCGCCCGATCGCTGTTCCATGCCATGGCCACGAGACCGCCCAGCACGGCGCCGACGCAGGAGAGCACCAGCCCAACGCCGCTGCCGATGACGATCTCGAAGGGCCACAGGCTGTGGGAGGTGGGGTCCAAGGCCACCTCGACGATGATGCGAGCCATGATGGCGGCGGGGACGCAGAGGCCGACCAGGATGCCCGCCTGGACGAAGGAGGCCCTGAAGGCTGCTCGGATCGCCAAGGCCATGGCGAAGACGACGACGAGGCCGAACACCGAGAGGGAGTTCGGCAACGACACCTGCGCGTAGGGAAGGCGCCAGAGGGGAAGTCCGATGGCGAGGAAGGAGACGGCGCAGGCGACCGCGGTCGCGATGGCTGGGCTCGTCTTCACCCCGCCTCGCCCGGCACCTTCCTCCCCTCGTAGCGCAGCACCTCGTCCAGCCCTTGCAGCTCCAGGAAGCGCAGGACCTCGCTCTGCGGCTTGCGAGCGAAGGGCAGCTCGTCGCGCGTCGCCAACTGCAGCAGCAGCCGCGCCGTGCGCGCCGCGTCGACGGCGATGGCCCGCGGCGGAACCTTGTCCAGCGTGTCCCAGGCCGTGTGGCCGTAGCCGCGCGGCGCCCCGGCGCTGGCGGGGGCCTGCGACAGGTAGGTGCCAGATGGGTAGCCGTGGAAGGCGAAGGGGAACATGTCGGAGTAGAGGCCGATCTTGTCGCCCACCAGCACGTCGTCCTCGGCCAGTTCACCAAGCAGCTTCTTGAACCAGCGCACCGACTCGGGCCAGCCCTGCAGCGTCAGCTCACCCTGGTGGCCACGGCCGGCGCCGTCGAGGTTGAGCATGAAGCGCAGGTCGGCACCCTGCGCCGCCAGCGCGTCGGCGTAGGCGGTGGCGCCGTGCAGGCCCAGTTCCTCCTGGGCGAAGGCCACCACGTGCACGCTGCGGCGCAGCGCCGAGCCGTGCCTGGCCAGGCCGCGGGCCGCCTCGACCATCACGGCCGTTCCCGCACCATCGTCGGCCGCGCTCTCGCTGATGTCGTGGCCGTCGTAGTGCGCGCCCACCACGATGATCTGGTCAGCGAGGTCGCTGCCGGGCAGCTTGCCCACCACGTTGTAGGAGGTGGTGGCGGGGCAGTCGGTGCGGCTCTCGATGCGCAGGCGCACGTCGCCGCGCTTCTGCAGGCGGACCAGGGTCTGCCCGGTCTCGTACGACACCGACACCACAGGGAAGGCGGCCGGAGCACCGAAGCTGGAGGAGCCGGTCTCGGGTAGGCCGCCGGCCTCCCCGCGCATCCAGATGACGGCGGCGGCCCCGGCCGCCTTGGCGCGGGTGATCTTCTCCAGCCTGTGCATGGGGCGGTGGTAGAAGCGCGGCGTGGCGGTGGTGACCATGACGATGGCGCCGTTCATGGCCTCATGCATCTCCTGGTAGACCTGCGGGTGGCCGTCGCCCAGGTAGACCAGCGGCGCCTCCACCGTGCCTGATGGGCTCATGGGCAGGGCGATGACGTCCAGCTCCCTTGCCTCTGGCACCACGACGCTGAGGCGGGTCTGGCCGCGGTCCCAGCCCAGGGCGTCGAAGCCCTGCAGCTCGGTGTCGGCCAGGCCGTGGCCGATCAGCGTGTCGCGGATCCAGGCGGCGGCGTCCTTCTCCTGCTGGCTGCCGCCGAAGCGTGAGCCGAAGCGCTCCACCAGCGTCTCAAGGAAGCGGAAGCCGTCACGGGAGAGGTAGAGGTCGGCCAGGATCTCGCGGTCGATGCTGCGCAGCTTCGCGGCGTTGAGGTCGGTGGCGGGACTCACGCCAGCTTCTCCAGGTTGGCGGGGATGACGGATGCGGTCGTGGACACGGCTTCGCTCCTCCTCGAGGGGACGATCCAGAGCCTAGCGCAGTAACGGGATGACCGCGAGAGCCCGGCTGGCATGATGGGAACAGGTCCGTAGGCGCCTACACGCTCAGCGCGCCACCACGGCCCTACCACGCTTCTCCCTGTACATGCGCTTGTCGGCCGCCACCAGCAGGGTCTCCACGCTGTCGCCGTCGTGCGGTGCTGCGGCCAGGCCGATGCTGGCGCCCACCACCACCGCCCTGCCTTCTGCGGTGATGGGCGTCTTCAGGGCGACGATCATGCGCTCGCGCACCGAGGCCAAGGCCTCAGGCGTGGCGTTGCGCAGCAGCATGGCGAACTCGTCGCCGCCCAGCCGCGCCACCGTGTCACCCTCCCTCATGAGGGCCTGCATGCGCCGTGCCACCTCGATCAGCACCGCGTCGCCGACGGCGTGGCCGTAGTTGTCGTTGACGCTCTTGAAGCCGTCCAGGTCGACGTAGGCCAGCCCGAGGGCTCGGCGGTCCCCGAGGTGGCGCAGCTCCTCGGCCATGGTGGTCTCCAGGCCGCGGCGGTTGGCCACGCCCGTGAGCGCGTCGTGATGGGCCTCGGCCAGCAGGAGGGCGGCACGTTCACGCTCCTGGCGCTGATCGTGGATGACCATGACGCTGCCCGTGAGCCGCCCGCGGTGGTCCATGAGGTGTGAGACGCTGACCTCCAAGCCCTCCAGCACCCCCTTCAGGGGAAGGCGCTCGCCGTTGGCCACTTCGGTGACCCTGCGCGACTGTTCCAGCTGGGTGGAGAGCTGCAGCAGGGGCCTGTTGACCAGGCCGTGGTCCGTCAGGTGGCCGAGCAGGCGTCCGGCAGCCGGGTTGGTCTCCAGCACATGGCCGTCCTCGGAGACCACGAGGGCGGCTTCGTTCATGGCCTCGAACACCGCCCGGTAGGCCACCTCCGGCCGGTCGAGCAGACGCGAGCGCAGCATGCCGGTGATGAGCACGAGGGCCGAGGCACCGAGACCGAGGCCGATGAGGTCGTGGCCTGGGGCGAGGTTGATGCCGACGATCAACAGGGTGGAGAAGAAGGCAGGGAAGGTGAGGGCCAGCAGCAAGGCACGGATCTGGCGTCGCGTTCGAGCGTTGGCCTCCGACCAACTGCGCAGCATGACCGCGGCAGAGGTGCCGAGCAGCATGTAGGTGTAGGGCAGGTTGAGGAGCCAGTACCAACGGGTGGGCTCGAAGGGGAGGCCGACCAGGCGCCCGATCGCCTCGTCGAAGTAGAAGACGGAGGAGGCGATGAGGCCGTTGGGTCCGTAGGGAAGGAACTGGGTGGCCAGGGCGAAGAGCAGGCCGGGCAAGGCGATCACCGCCATGCGCACGGGTGTGAACCACCTCAGGTCGAAGGCCCGCACGATCACCAGCAGCCACGCCACCGGCCCAAGCACGGCCAGGGCTGCCTGGAAGCGGCGCAAGGCCTGCCTCACGGGCTCGACATCGATCAGGTACTGCAGCAGCGTCGTGGTGGTCCACAGGGCGAGGATCAGCGCCAGCCCGAGGAAGGCCACGCCGGCCGACCGCTTGCGCCTATGCCACGCCAGCCCTACGAGGACCCAGGAACTCGCTGCTGCGATGGCACTCAGGGTGATCGCCAGACCGTGAGGCATCAGGTCAAGCTATACAACCTTCTCGCCTCGGTGGTGCAGAAAAGTCCCGCACTTGGCTTCCATGAAGGCGAGACGAGGCGCCGGATCCGCCAAAGCGCACCAGGCGTCCGCGGCAGATTGGACGAGCGCCGAGTTCCGGCGAAGCCGGAACTCGAATGCGAGTCCGCGTCAGCGGACTCGCACACCTTCAGGAAGGTCCTGGTCAAGCCCCACGAGGGCAAGGCGCCCTGTCTCGTCCTCGGCCGCCAGGATCATGCCTTGCGACAGCACGCCACGCAGCTTCACCGGCTTGAGGTTGGCGACGATGACCACCTTCTTGCCCACCATCTCCTCGGCCTTGTAGTGCTCACGGATGCCGGAGACGATGGTGCGCCGCTCATCGCCCAGCTTCACGCTGAGCACGAGCAGCTTGTCGGCCTTGGGATGGGGCTCGGCCTTCTCGACCAGGGCAAGGCGCAGGTCGAGCTTGGCGAAGTCCTCGATGCCGATCTCTTCCTTCGGCGGCTCGGCCGGCTTGCTGCCGGGCGCGCCGCCGCTCCCGGGCGGCGTGCCGGTACCCGCCGCCGCGCCGGCCACCGTGCCGCTGCCTTGGATCTCGACCGCCAGCGCCTCCAAGTCGATGCGGGGGAAGAGGGGCTCGCCAGGGCGCGTGAGCGTGCCGGTAGCCACGCCCTCCCAGTGGCGGGCGGCGTCCAAGATGCTCCCATGCTGCGCGTCGGCTGCCTCGTCCATGCCGAGCTGCCTGCGCAGCTCGACGCACTTCTGCGGCATGACCGGCTCGAGCAGCACAGAGGCGATGCGCAGGGCCTCGACGCAGCAGCGCAACACCGTGCCAAGGCGCTCGGCCTTGGCCGGATCCTTGGCCAGCACCCAAGGCTGCTCGTCGGCGATGTACTTGTTGGCCTTGCGCACGGCCACCATCACGTCTTCGAGCGCGCGGTCGAACTGCAGCTCGTCGAAGCGCCTGCTGAACTGCTCAGGCAGCGCGAGGAAGGCGTCCCTGAGCGCCTCGTCCTGGGGCAGCATGGGCCCGAGTGCGGGCACGCGGCCCTCGGTGTAGCGGCCGAGCATGCCGAGGCTGCGGTTGAGCAGGTTGCCGAGGTCGTTGGCCAGGTCGGAGTTGAGGCGCTCGGCCATGCCGGCCTCGTGGAAGCTGGCGTCGAGCCCGAAGCTCATGTCGCGCATCAGGAAGTAACGGAAGGCGTCGTTGCCGTACTTCTGCTGCAGGCTCAGCGGATCGACCACGTTGCCGAGCGACTTGCTCATCTTGCGTTCGTCGGCCAGCCAGTAGCCGTGCACGTTGAGGTGCTGGTAGAGCGGGATGCCGGCGGCGCGCAGCATGGTGGGCCAGAAGACCCCGTGCGGCTTGACGATGTCCTTGGCGATGAAGTGCTCCACCGCCGGCCAGTAGCGGTCCTGCAGGCCGCGGCTGACCAGCGCCGACCAGTAGTTGATCAGCGCGTCGAACCACACGTAGGTGACGTGCTCCTCGTCCCATGGCAGGGGGATGCCCCAAGGCACACGGTCGCGCGGGCGGCTGATGGAGAGGTCGCCGATGGGCTCGCGCAGCATGGCGAGCACCTCGTTGCGGTAACGCTCAGGGCGGATGAGGTCGGGCTGCTCGTGCAGCAGGTCGCGCAGCCAGATCCTGTGCTTCTCCATGCGGAAGAAGTAGTTGGTCTCGGTGCGGTACTCGGGCGGGATCTCGTGCTGCGGGCAGAGGCCGTTCACCAGTTCCTTGTCGGTGTAGTAGCGCTCGCAGCGCACGCAGTACAGGCCGGAGTACTCGCCGTAGATGATGTCGCCAGCGTCGTAGACGCGCTGCAGCACCTCGCGCACCACGGCCTTGTGCCCCTCTTCCGTGGTGCGGATGAAGGCGTCGTACTGGATGCCGAGGCGGTCCCATGTGGCCTGGAACTGGCCGGAGACCTGGTCGACGTAGGCCTGCGGCGTCATGCCCTTGGCGTCGGCCGCCTTCTGGATGTTCTCGCCGTGCTCGTCCGTGCCGGTCAGGAAGAAGGTGTCGTCCCCCCTGAGCCGGTGGAAGCGGCTGACCACGTCCACCAGGATGGTGGTGTAGGCATGGCCGATGTGGGGCGCGGCGTTGACGTAGAAGATGGGCGTGGTGGCGTAGAACACGCCGCCTTGGCGGCTGGGTACGTTCGGCATCGTGGGCGAGGATAGCAGGGCCGGCGCTACGATGCGCCCGTGAGCAGCGATAGCCCCATGGCCGCCGAGGCCGCCCGCGACTTCGCCCGCGCCCGCCGCAGAGCAGACCTGCGTGGCGTGCTGTCCCTGCTGGGTCGGCGCGAGGCCGAGTTGTTGTCATACGACGACGTGCGTCGCCGCCTGCGGGCGGTGGAGAGCCCGGCGCGCTACCTCCAGGACGTGCCCCTTTCCTCCATCGTCGGCAGCGTCGGTCGCACCGCCGACTTCACCCGCGAGTTCCTCCCTCGCATCGACGCGGGCCGCGAGCGCTGGGTTGGCGTGAAGCTGGCCATGACCGGTCTGCAGGGCACGCCGCCGGTGGAGCTCTACCGCATCGGCGACGCCTACTTCGTGCGCGACGGCAACCACAGGGTGTCGGTGGCCAGGCAGCTGGGCAGCAAGACCATCCAGGCCTACGTCACCCCCGTGCACGCGCGCGTGCCGCTGGCGCCCGACGCCTCGCCTGACGATCTCATCATCGCCGGGGAGCACAGCGCCTTCTTGGAGCGGACCAACCTCGACCAGCTGCGGCCGGGCGTCGACCTGCGGGTCAGCATCCCTGGCAGCTACGAGCGTTTGCGCGAGCACATCCGGGTGCACCGCTACTTCATGGGCCTCGACCAGGGTCGTCGCATCGGCCGACCCGAGGCGGTGGCGCACTGGTACGACGCCGTCTACCTGCCGGTGGTGGAGAGCATCCGCGCCAGCGGCCTGCTACGCGGCTTCCAGGGCCGCACCGAGACCGACCTTTACCTGTGGCTCTCCGAGCACCGCGGCCGACTGGAGGAGGAGCTGGGCTTCGCGCTGCCGCCGGAGTCCATCGCCGAGGTGGTGGCGGCCACCAAGGCGCCGCCAAGGGCCAAGGACACCGCCGAGGAGCGCGAGGCGCTGCTCGAGGCCGTGCAGCGCGCCCGCCGGGGCGAGGCGGAGGAGACGCTCTTCGCCGACGACGTGCTGGTGGAGGTCGGATCGTCGCCGGAGGCCTGGTCGGCGGTGGAGCAGGCGGTGTTGGTGGCTGCCCGCGAGAAGGCGCAGCTGTACGGGCTGCACCTGCTGTCGGCCGGGGAGGCAGCCGAGCGGGCGGCCTCGGCCGCCGCGGCGGATCCTGCCGGCCAGGGCGGCGAGCCCGTCGTGGCGCTGCGCACTCGTTTCGAGGCAGCCTGCGCAGCCGCCGGGGTGCCCTGCCAGTTCGCGGTGGACGAAGGTCCCGCCGGCAGCGCCTTGCTTGCCCGCGCCAGGTGGGTGGACCTGGTGGTGGTGCCGGCGGCGGGTGGCGGCTACCGACCGTTGCTGCGCCGTTCCTCCCGACTGGTGCTGGTGGTGCCCGGCCCGGCCAGCGCCTTGACCCGCGGCCTCGTGGCCTTCGACGGCGGTCAGCGCAGCCGGACCGCGCTCTTCGCCGCCGCCTACTTGGCCGCCAAGCGCGACATGCCCTTGGTGGTGCTGCACGTGGGTGAGCGGGGCAGGCAGAGCGCGGCCGTGCTCGAGCAGGCACGCGGCTACTTGGAGCGCTACGGGCTGGTGGCCGACTACCTGACGGTGCAGGGGCCGGTGGCCGACACCATCGTGCGGGTGGCCGAGGAGCGCGACTGCGACCTGTTGCTCATGGGGGGCTACCGCTACCCAGGCTGGTTGGAGCCGGTGCTCGGCGAGGTGGTGGAGCAGGCGCTCGGCCTGGCCGAGGTGCCGGTGCTGGTCTGCTAGCTCCACCGTCCTCTGCGGCTCCCTATGGAGAGGCGGCCTCCTCGCCATAGGAGGCCGCCGCGGCCTCCGCGTCGGGGAAGAAGCGCACGATGCTGGTGAAGCCCGACAGCTCCAACACCTTGCGCACCGCTGGCTGCACGGCGGCCAGTCGCAGGTCGCCACCTTGCGCGCGGGCCAGCTTCACGGTGGCGAGGATGGTGCGCAGCCCGGCGCTGCTGAGGTAGTCGACACCGCCGAAGTCGGCCACCAGCCGGCTGTGGCCGGCCTCGACCTCGGCCTTCAGCGCCTCGCTCAGGCGTGGGGTGGTCACCGCGTCCACCTGTCCATACGCCACCACCACCGCCACCTCGCCGTCCAGACGGCTCTGCAACTCGAATGTCCTCATCGGGCTGACCACCTCATCTCGTCTCCTCGCCGCATGGCAGGCCTTCGCGCCACGTGCCCTGGCCGGTTCACGGCCGGACGACGCGCATGCGCAGCGCCAGCCGGTTGCGGTCGTCCACGCGTTCGTAGCCGATCCCGTCCGCCAGGCTCCTGATCAGATGCCAGCCGAGGCCGCCGACACGGCGGGTCTGCCAATCGGCCTCCAGGTCGGCAGGCGGTGCCGTGGCAGGGTCGAAGGCCTGGCCGTCGTCCTCCAACAGCATCTGGACCTCGTCGCCGTGGCGATGCAGCTCCAGCGCCAGCTCACCGGGCGGACGGTCGCGGAAGCCGTGCATGACCACATTGGTGCAGGCCTCCTCGGCGATCAGGCGCAGGTCGGCGGTCGTCTCGCCAGGCAGCCGCTCGGACTCGGCCCAGCGCTGCACCAGGTCGAGGAAGGATGCAAGGTTCTCCAGGGTGGCGGGTCGGCGCAGCGAGGACGGCTGGGCCACGGGCGTCTCAACCCAGGCCCAACAGCCGTCGGGCGGTGGCGTGCAGCTCGTCTGGATCGAAGGGCTTGGTGAGGTAGAGGTCGGCCCCTGCCTCCTGCCCCTTCTGGCGGTCGGTCTCCTGCCCCTTGGCCGTGAGCAGCACCACCGAGATGTTGGCCAGCACAGGGTCGGCCCTCACCGCGTGGCAGACGTCGAAGCCGTTGAGCTTGGGCATCATGACGTCGAGGAACACCACATCGGGCAGTTCGGCGCGGATCATGGCCAAGGCCTGCTCGCCGTCGGCGGCGACCAGCAGCGTCACGCCGTCGTCCTCGAGGTCCTCGAGGGTCTGCTCGAGCAGCATGCGGATGTGCGGCTCGTCGTCGGCGATCAAGAGCTTGCCCGCCATCGCGCCTCTCCTCCTGCGACCTTCGCTGAAGCCACCACCGGTCGCTGTCCAGTCTACCCGTCGTGGGCGGCGTCTCGGCCAGCAGTCACGCGGCCCACCACCAGCAAGGTGGCGTCGTCGTGCGCTGCCGCTTCGCCGACGAACTCGGCCAGGTCCGCCTGCAAGGCGGACAGCAGCCCGTTGGCGCCGTCGACGCGGTGCCGCCTTGCCACCGCCTCCATCCTCTCCTCGCCGTATGGCTGGCCTTGCGTGTTCAGCGCCTCGGTCACGCCGTCGGTGTAGAAGAGCAGGACGTCGCCTGGATCAAGCAGCAGCTCGCGCTCCTCGTAGTCGGCATCAGGATCCCAGCCCACCAGGATGCCCGTCATGGTCAGCCGCTCGACCCGCCCATCGGCCCGCAGGAGCAGGGGTGGGTTGTGGCCGGCCACCACGCAGCGCACATGGCCGTCTGTGGTCAGCAGCGCGTAGGCGAGGGTGACGAACATGCCGTCGCTGGCATCGAGGCAGAGCAGGCGGTTGGCACGACGCACCACCTCGGCAGCCGAGCGCCCCGGGGAGGCGCTGGCGCGCAGCGTGCTGCGGGTGAGGGCCATGAACAGCGCGGCCGCCATCCCCTTGTCGGCCACGTCGCCAACCGCCACCATCAGCAGGTCGTCCTCGAGGGTGGTGTCGTAGAAGTCGCCGGCCACCTCCAGCGCGGGGATCCAGTCGGCGGCCACCTGCCAGCCAAGGCCGGGGCGCTCGGGCAGGCTGGTCGGCATGAGCTGGGACTGCACCTCGAAGGCAAGCTGCAGCTCCCTTGCCATGCGCGCCTGCTCGAGGGCCGCTTGCTGCAGGCGGGCGTTGTGGATGACGGCGGCGGCCTGGCTGGCGAGGCTGCCGAGCAGCTTGGCCTCGCCGGCTGTGAACATGGCGGCTGCAGCAGGCCGGCACAGCAGCACGCCGCCCAACGTCTGCTCGCCCACCCGCAGGGGCGCCCACAGCAAGACGGAGGCCCCTGGCATCTCCGCCTCCGCGCCGAGGATGGTGGTGCGTTCTCCCTCGCCCAGCCTGGCCCGCGCCTCTTGCAGCAGGGTCAGGGGTTCCTCCCCATCGGCGAAGCCGCGTCCGATCAGCACCGCGCCGCCTTCCTCGGTGGGGTCGAGCACGAGCAGGGCCGCCTTGGCGGGCACCGCCCTCAGCGCCTCGTCCAGCACCTTCTCCGGCAGCTCCGCCATGGCCATGCCACCGCCGAGCACCTCGCTCAGGCGGTAGAGCAGGTTGACCTCGCGGTAACGCTCCAGCGTCTCGCCCGCCAGCTCGCGGCGCGCTGCCGCCTCCTTGGCTGTCCGCTCCAAGCCCGTCAGCAGGACCGCCACGGCAGCCTGTGTCGGCGCTGAAGCCGGAGCCGGCCGTAGCTGCAGCCGGCCGAGCTCGCTGCCGGCGAAGCGCAGCGGCCAGCTGGCCCCGGGTGGCCCTTCGGCCTCACCGACCGCCGCCAGCAGCTTCCCACCTTCGTCGAGCAGCTCGAGGCTGTGTCCTGCCAGCAGCGGCATGAAGGCCAGCAGCTGGGCCTCGGCCTCCTCGGGCGGCAACAACCGCCGCAGCCTGGGACCGCCACCCGTCCCGGAGCGGCCTTCGCTCACCCGTACACCACCACCGCCGCGTCGCCCAGCCGCCCGCTGCGTCGCAAGGAGGCCAAGGCGCCGTCGCGCTTGGCGGTGGCCTCGCTCAGCAGCCACAGCGCGGGCGCCTGCCCCTCCGGCTGCATGGCTGCGCCGCTCAAGCCCTCGAACCTCTGGACGAGGAGGCCTTCGTCGCGCAGAGCGTCGGCGGTGCGGCCGGCCAGCTCGCGCACGCTGTCGGGATCGTCTGCGTCCTCGACCACCACCACCAGATGCTGCCCGGTGCCGGCGCTGAGCAAGGTGTGCACCTCGCGCAGCAGCTCCGACATCTCCACCGGCTTGGTCATGTAGCGCTCCACGCCCAGCTGGTAGCCACGCTGCGGGTCCTGCACCACGGTCAACACGATGATCGGGATGCCGGCGGTGTCTGGGTCGCCCTTGAGCACGGCGGCCACGTCGAAGCCGCTGAGCTCGGGCATCATCACGTCGAGGATGACCAGGCCGGGGCGGTGCTGGCGCACGGCGTTCAGGGCCTGCCGACCGTCGCTTGCCTCCTCCACCCCGTGGCCGGCCTCCTCGAGCACCTGCCGCAGCAGGCTGCGGATTTGCGGGTCGTCGTCCACCACCAGCACGGTGGCGGGGAAGAGCGGCTCGCCTTCCCCGCTTGACGCGGCCCCGTCGCCTGCTTTCTCGCGTAGGCGGCGCAGCAAAGCGAGCACATGACCGCGAAGCTGCTCCACCATCGGTGGGGGTGGCGTGTCGGCTGCCTGCAGCACCTCGGCCGAGGCCGACACCGCCGAGCGCTCGGCAGACGGCAGCTCGAAGGAGAAGGTGGAGCCATGGCCCAAGGCGCTCTCCAGCCAGATCCGGCCACCATGGTGCTCGACGATCTGCTTGCAGATGGGTAGGCCGAGGCCGGTGCCCTGCGGTTTCTCGGTCAGGGTGTCGCCCACCTGCTTGAACTGCTCGAAGACCGCGGCCTGGTCCTCCAGGGCGATGCCGACACCGGCGTCGCGCACACTCACCACCACCCGGTCGCCCTCGCGCCTTGCCGCCACCAAAACCTCGCCCGCCTTGGTGAACTTCACCGCGTTGGAGATCAGGTTGATGACCACCTGCACCATGCGGTCTGGGTCGGCCTCGACCTCTGGCAGGTCGTCGTCCACCTGTGCCCTGACCTGCAGCTCCTGGCGGTGGGCGTAGAGGCCCTCGGTGGCCTCCAGCGCCCGCTGGATCACGCTGCCGATCCCCAGCCGCTGCAGGTTCCATGTGGCCTGGCCTGCCTCGATCTTGGCCAGGTCGAGCACGTCGTTGATCAGGGTGGTGAGGCGCTGGCTCTCGCGGTAGATGATCTGGCTGTTGCCGCGCACCTGCTCCACCGCGCGCTGCACCTTGCGGTCCTCTTGGCCGGTCAGCAGCGGCAGGATGACCTCGTCGAAACGCCGCTCGATGATGCGGGCGAAGCCGAGGATGGAGGTCAGCGGCGTGCGCAGCTCGTGCGAGACGTTGGCGAGGAAAGCGCTCTTGGCCTCGTTGGCGGCCTCGGCGGCCTCCTTGGCGGCCTGCAGCTCCAGCTCGTGGCGCTTGCGGTCCTCGACGTTGCGCACCATGCCGCGGTAGCCCACCGGCAGGCCGTCCTCGCGGATGAGGCCGATGGAGGTCTCGCCGTACCACTGGCTGCCGTCGCGGCGCCGGTAGCGGATCTCCAGCCGACGTGTCCCGCCGCCGCCCCTTGCCACGTCGGCGAAGGCCTCGGCCACCTCTGGCCGTTGGCCGCTGCTCACATGCGGTTGCAGCGAACCACCGACCAGGCCGTCTGCCTGCGCCTGCACGCTGTCGGCGAAGGCCGGGTTGACCATGCGCAGGCGGCCGCGCAGGTCGGTCTCGAAGTAGGGGTCCTCCAGCTGCTCCAGGATGCTGCGGTAGCGCTCCTCTGCCACCTTGCGCTCCTGCAGCTCGTCCTGCACCGCCTGGTAGAGCTGCGCCGAGTCGATGGCCACCGCCGCGCTGGCGGCGAAGCGGCGAAGGATGGGCAGGCTGGGCGACAGCGGCTTGCGCTGCTGATGGTTGTCCACCGCCAGCACGCCCACCGTGCGACCACGCGACACCAGCGGCAACGCCGCCATGGCGCGGCTGCGCAGCAGCGGCACGTGGGCCAGGGCGGGATCCATGCGGCGGTGGGCGGGGATGGGGGACTGGGCCTCCAGCACCACCTCCTCACCCTGCACGAAGGCCTCCTCCAGCACCGGCACGCGGCCGTCCATGGTGATGCTGAAGGGACCGGTCACGGTGGCGGGGTTGAAGCCGATCCAGCTCCCTGAGACCAGGGCGCGTCCGTCTTCCTCGGGCAACCAGATGACCGCCCGCTCCATGCCGACCACCCGTTGGATGGCGCGCAGGATCAGGTCCATGCGGTCTTGCAGGCTGCTGCTCTCCTGCATGGTGGTGCCGATGCGGCTGAGCTGCTCCGACTCCCTGCGCCTCGCCTCGATCTCCTCGATGAGCCGCACGTTCTGCACCGCCACAGCGCCGAGCTGGGCGAAGCGCTTGAGCAGCGCCTCGTCCTGGCGGCTGAAGGTGCGGCGGTCATCGCGGTCGCGCGCCACCGTCAGCACCCCCACCAGCTGGCCGCCCGCCACCAATGGTGCAGCCGCCGCCGCGCGCACCCAGCTGGTGTCCATGCCCCAGACGCGGTCCTCCCAGTGCTTGTAGTCGTCGACGCGCATGGGGGCCATGTTCTGCCACACCTTGCCGGCCAGGCCCTCGCCGCGGCGCACCAGCAGGTTGGCCATCTTGCTGAACTGCCCCAGGTTGCGCACCTGGTAGATGGCGTCCTCCTCGGCCGTGAGCAGTTCGGCGGCGCCGTGGGGGGCGTCGAGCACCGCGCCGGCGTGGCGCAGCACCGACTCCAGCATCTCCTCCAGGCCGCGCCGTTCGATCAGGCCCTCGGTCACGTCCTGCAGGGCGGCCAGGTACTGCTCCTGCTGCTTGAGGGTGGTCTCGGCCTGGTGCAGGGTGCGCTCGGCCTGCACATGGCGCTCGATGTCGTGCAGGCGCAGCAGGTGCCCGGCGATGCGGCCGCGGCGGTCGGCCAGCGGCGTCAGGTGTGCGCTGAAGTGGCGAGGCCCGCTCTCGGTCGGCAGCGAGACGTCGAGCTGCCGCACCTCGTCGCCGCCCATCTGGGCGACCAAAGCTGGCGCCTGCGGGAAGAGGTCGGCGGCGTCGCGGCCGATGCGCTCGCTGTCGTCGCCCAAGAGCTTCACGGCAGCTGGGTTGATCTGCAGCACCCGGCCGCGTGCGTCGGTGACGATGACGGCGTCGCTGAGGTAGCGCATGACCGTCTCCTGCGCCACCGGCACGATGTCGAGCAGCCGGTGGGAGAAGAGGCTGCGGGCGAAGGCAAGGGCAGAGAAGGAGAAGGTGAGGGCGGTGAGGTCGAGCCCGGGGATGACCAGCAGGCCGCTGACCGAGGCGATGTTGGCCAGCCACGGCACCAGCACCGCGGCCAGCACCAACGACATCTGGGCCCGGTAGAGCTTGGGCGCCTTGAGGTAGCCCACCACCAGGTAGAAGGAGCCGAGGGCCAGCAGCAGGTAGCTGTAGGCCAGGTGCACCCTGAACCAGGGGCCGAGCTCCTGCAGCAGGGCCGGTCGCCCGTCGACGGTGGTCAGGGTGGTGGTGGCCCACAGGATGTCGTGGGACTGGTGGGTCAGGGCGAGGCCGATGGTGACCGCAGGGATGACCAGCAGCGCACCGAGGCTGAAGCCGCTGAGCCAGGTGGCCTGACGGGTGTAGTCGTGGGCGAAGGCGAGGAAGCCCACCGGCACGAGGGCCGTTCCCACCAGCTTGAGCTGGGCCCACAGCAGTTGCCTGCCTGGGTCGGGGTCGAGCAGTTGCGCTGCCCCTGCCCCGGCCCACAGGGCCGCGGCCAGCATGAAGAGGCTGAAGCTGCGCGCGCCGCGGGTGTGGGCGCGCCTCGACCAGGCCACGGCCGCCAGGCCGACGAGGGTCAGGGCGGTGAGCGCGAGGGCCACCGCGTAGGGCGAAGGCGGCCAGCTCACGTGCTTCCTCGCGGCTGCTCAGGAACGGGTCGCATGGACATTCGCCTCCAGCCTGCGCTGCCGCCGTTCGAGGCGATCCTGGTTCTCGAGCTTGCCGGGGTCGCGACGCTGCCTCGCCACGTCGGTGTAGTAGCGATGGTCGGCCAGGAAGGCCGCCTGGCGCCTGACCCAGTCGAGGTCGCTCCAGACCTCGCCGTGCAGGGCCAGCTCACGTTTCAGGTCGACGTGCCGACGCCAGAAGTCGGGGCGTCCGAGCACGTCGAGGTCGGCGTCGACCAGGATCCCTGCCTCCAGCGTGGTGGGCCGGTCGCCTGGCCGCGTCGCCATGATCAGCGCGGCGATGGCATCGACCTCGGCAGAGGCGAAGCCATGGCGCGGCAGGATCTCCCTGGCGAGGGCTGCGCTGGCCGCCTCGTGCTCGACGCGGCTGAGGGTGAAGCCGATGTCGTGCAGCAGCGCGGCGGCTTCCAGGCGCAGCAGCGCTGCCGCATCAAGGCCGCAGGCCTGGCCCAAGGCCATGGCGGCCGGCAGGACCTCGTCGAGGGTGTGGGCCGCGTCGTGGTAGCGCAGGTCGGGCGACAGCTCGTCGCGCAAGCGGCAAGCCACCTCCTGGCGCAACCCAAAGGGATCGGCCGACACCTGCTCCTGCGTGGTCAACACCTTCATGGCACCTCGACCTCTAGGATCAGCCGAGCATACGACCGGACGGCCCCCGCGTCAGCCTCGGCTAGACTTCGCTCATCACCGAAGCGTTGGACGACCACGCCACCCCCTACATGCCCTTCGATCGGCGAGGACTGCCTTCCACCGTCGGCGCCCTGCCCGATCGCGATGTGGGCGTCGCCCTGCTGGCCGACCTGTCTGGCTTCACCCCCCTGACGGAGGGCCTGGCCGAGCGCTTCGGCCCCGATCTCGGCGCCGAGCGGCTCGGTCAGCGGCTCGACCTGATCTACAGCGCGCTGATCGGTGAGGTGCACCGCTTCGGCGGTGTGGTCATCGGCTTCGGTGGCGACGCCATCACCTGTTGGTTCGGAGGCGACGACGGTCGCCGCGCCATCTCGGCCGGCCTGGCCATGCATGGCGCCTTGCAGCCGCTGGCCGATGTCCCCATGGGGGATGGCGAGAGCCTGCGCTTTGGCCTCAAGGTGGCGGCCACCCTTGGTCCTGCACGGCGCTTCCTGGTCGGTGATCAGGAGCTCCAGGTCATCGACGTCCTGGCCGGCCGCCTGCTCGACCGCCTGGCCGAACTGGAGCAGTTGGCGGAGCCGGGGGCGCTGCTGGTCGACGCCGGCCTGGCGGCCCTTGCAGGTCTGAGCGCCCATCCGTCCGGCCACAGCAAGACCGGTGAGGCGGCCTTCCGTGTAGCCGACCTGCAGCCGCGCGCCCAGCCCTGTCCTTGGCCGGCTGGCCTGACGGTGGGCAGCCATGCGGAGGCCTGGTTGCTGCCCGCCCTGCGGGACCGCCTGCGCCTCGGCGGCGGGGCGCTGCTGGCGGGGTTCCGGCCGGCGGCAGCGATGTTCGTTGCCTTCGGCGGCATCGACTTCGACCATGACGAACAGGCACCGGCCGCCCTCGACGCCTTCGTCAGGCAGGTGCAGTGGCTGCTGCACGACCACGACGGGGCCATGGTGCAGCTCACCATCGGCGACAAGGGCAGCTACCTCTACGCCGCCTTCGGCGCACCGCTGGCCAGTGGCATGGAGGCGGAGCAGGCGGTGGCGGCGGCGCGCGCCCTGCTCAGGGCGACCCTGCCGCCCGTGCGCGACCTGCGGGTGGGGATCGCCCACGGCCAGATGTTCACGGGCGCCTACGGCGCGGCCCAACGCAAGACCTACGGGGTGTTGGGTCCCAAGACCAACCTGGCGGCCAGGCTGATGGCGGCCGCGCCGCCCGGCGCGGTGTGGTGCGACGCCGAGGTGATGCGGCAGAGCGAGGGGCGCTTCGTCTTCGACGCCGTTGGCGCCGTCGGGCTCAAGGGGGTGCAGCAGCCGGTCGAGGTCTTCGCGCCGAGGGAGGAGAGGCACGGTCGCCAAGCGGCCGAGGTCGCCATCGTCGGCCGTGAGGCGGAGCTGGCGGCCCTGTGGGACCGTGTCGGGACCGCCGCTTCCGACGCCTTCAGCCTGACGCTGCTGGAAGGGGCCGCCGGCATCGGCAAGTCGGCCGTGCTGCAGGCGCTGCAGAGGCGGGCCGCCGAGCAGGGCATGCGCGTGCTCCGCGGCGGGGGCGGCGGCCTTGGGCGAGGCCGCCCCTTCCTCGCATGGCGTCCCGTCATCGAGGCTCTGCTTGGGCTGGATGACGAAGGGGCCGCGGCTGCCGGCCCGGCTGAGCGCGGCAGCATGGCCTTGGCGGCCGCGGCGCGCTGGCTGCCCGGTTGGGAGGATCGACTTCCCCTGCTCGGCGAGCTGCTCGACGTGGCGCTGCCCGCCAGCGACCTGCTGCGCTCGCTCGACCAGGGCCTGCGGACGGAGAACCTGCGGCAGGTCCTGGCCGGCCTGCTGTTGGCGGCCGCCAAGCACAGGCCCCTGCTGTTGGTGCTCGACGAGGGCCAGGCGCTGGACGGCCTTTCGTGGGAGTTGGCCGCGGAGCTGCCGATGCTGTCGCGCAGGGCTGCTGCGCCCCTGGCGATGGTCATCGCCTCGAGGCCGCTCTACGGCGGCCTGGTCGGCCAGGCCCAGCTTCGCGCCCTGCTGGAGCTCCCCGACAGCGAGCGCGTCGAGATCGGCCCCTTGGGCGAGGAGGGGGTCGCTGCGCAGGCGGCCGCCGTCTTGGGCGTGCAGCCCGGGCAGCTCCCCGCGGCGCTGACCGAGCTGCTCCACCTGCGGTCGGGCGGCAACCCGCTCTTCGTGGCGGAGCTGCTCCGCTCCCTGCTCGACACCGGCGCGCTTCGTGTGGTGCCAGGCGCCGACGGTCCGCACCTGCGCTTCCGGCCGGAGGCGGCCGGGCGCGACCAGGCGGCGCCCGGCTCCCTGCATGGCCTGGTGCTGGCCAGGGTGGAGCGTCTGCAGCCCGAGGTGCAGCTCTGCCTCAAGGCGGCTTCGGTGGTGGGTGAGGACGTGGAGGTCGGGGTGTTGGCCGCAGCCCTGTCGGCCGTCGACGAGGCGGCCCTGCCGCAGTTGGAGCGCATCCTCGGCAGTCTGGTGTCGCGCGGTCTGCTGGAACGGGTGTCGCCGGCTGGTCGCCCCAGCTACCGCTTCAGCTCGGAGATCGTCCGCAGCGCGGTCTACGCCTCGCTGCTCTTCGCCCAGCGGCGGCAGCTCCACCGCGCCTTGGCCACCTGGTGCCGGATGCGTCTGCCAGCCGGCAAGGAGCGCGACGCTCGCTTCGCCCACCATGCCGTGCGCGCCCTCGATCCTGGCGACCCGCCCGAGGTGATCCGCACCACCCTGGATGCCGTGGCCCTGGCGGGCGACCTGGCCGCTCGCCAGGGCGATCATGCCGAGGCGGCCGAGCTCTACCGCCTCGCCACCCAAGGCATGCCGGACGAGCCGACATGGGCAGCCGACCGCGTCGGCCTGCTGCTGTCGCTCGGTGCCAGTCAGCTCAGCCTCGGGGAGTACGACCAGGCCAACCAGACCTTCGAGGAGGCCGGCGCAAGGGCCTTCAGGGCTGACGACAGCGCGCGGGAGGCTGCGGCCTGGTCCGGCCTCTGCCGCGTGGCCCTTGCCGTGGGCGATCCAGAGGGCGCAGCGGTGCTGGCCGCGCAGGGCCTGGCGCAGGCCGAGGCCGCTGGGGCGGCCACCGAGGTGGCCAAGGCAAGGACCAACCTGGGTGAGGCGGCCAGCCATGCGGGCGACGAGCAGGCGGCGACCGAGCACTTCACTGCCGCCCTGGCGCTGTGGCGCAGGCTGGGCGACGCCCAGGGCGTGCTGGCGGCCTCGGAGCGGCTGGGTACCGCGGCGCTGCAGCGCGGGGACCTGGCCGCCGCCGCCGAGCTGCTGGCCGAGGGTGCATCGCTGGCCGAGCGATCGGCCGACGCCCTGGCGGAGGCGCGCTTCATGGCGCTCTCGGCCTGGCTGTCGGCGCAGCGAGGGGAGTCGCATGAGGCGCTGGCCCGCTTCCAAGGCAGTGTGGAGCGGCTAGCCAGGCTGGGTGCGCGGCAGCAGGTGGTGGCGACCACCCTGCGCTGGGCCGAGGCCCTGCTCGGCATGGGCAGGACGGCGACCGCCAGGCGGGCGCTGGGTGACGCGCTGGCCGGTGCCAGTGAGCTGGGGGCGGTGCCCCTGACCCTGGAGGCGCTCTGCGGCCTGGCGGTCTACCTCGTGCAGGTCGGAAGCGAGGACGAGGCGGAGGTCTTGCTGGCCTGGGTCTCGACGCATCCGGCCTGCGCGGTGGACCTGCGGCGGCGGTGCGGCGTCCTGCGTGCGCAGGCCGCCGGAGCGCGGCGATCGCAGCGGGAGGAGACCGATCGGCTGATCGGGCCAGATGACGTGGCGGACGTCGGGCCGATCCCCGCCATCAGCCTCGATGCCCTGGTCGAGCGCTACGTGAACGAGGCTTGAGCCTAGGAGGCAGGCTTGCCCGACGTGCACGCCTGCTACGCTAGGTCGCGACATGGCAAAACAGCCCGGCCTCACGCCCCCATCCGAAGATTTCAGTGCCTGGTACAACGAGTTGGTCTACAAGGCCGAACTGGTCGACAACGGCCCCGTGCGCGGCGCCTTCATCATCCGGCCGTACGGCTACGCCCTGTGGGAGAACGTGCAGCGCGACCTCGACGCCATGTTCAAGGCGACCGGGCACCAGAACCTCTCCTTCCCCATGCTCATCCCCATGAGCTACTTCCAGCGCGAGGCCCAGCACGTCGAGGGCTTCTCGCCCGAGCTGGCGGTGGTCACCCATGCAGGCGGCCAGGAGCTGGAGGAGCCGCTGGCCATCCGCCCCACCTCCGAGACCATCGTCGGCGAGCTGTACAGCAAGTGGATCCAGAGCTACCGCGATCTGCCGCTGCTCTACAACATGTGGAACAACGTGGTGCGCTGGGAGATGCGCACCCGCCCCTTCCTGCGCACCACCGAGTTCTCCTGGCAGGAAGGCCACACCGCCCACGCCGACGAGGCAGAGGCAAGGGCCGAGGTGCAGCAGATGCTCGACGTCTACGCCACCTTCGCCGAGGACTTCGGCGCCTTGCCGGTCATCCGCGGCGAGAAGACCGAGGGCGAGCGCTTCGCAGGCGCCGTCGAGACCCTCACCATCGAGGCCATGATGCGCGACGGCAAGGCGCTGCAGACCGGCACCAGCCACTACCTCGGTACCAACTTCGCGCGCGCCTTCGACATCACCTTCAACGACGTCAACAACCAGCAGGCCTACGCCCACACCACGTCATGGGGCTTCAGCACCCGCTTCATCGGCGCGCTGATCATGGGCCACGGCGACGACAAGGGCCTGATCCTGCCGCCCAAGCTGGCGCCGTACCAGGTGGTGGTGGTGCCCATCACCCGCGCCAACGACGAGGAGGGCAAGGCCGCCGTCACCGCCGAGGTCGAGCGCCTGGCCGCCGAGCTGGGCAAGGCCGGCCTGCGGGTCCACGTCGATCGCCGCGACATCAGCCCTGGCTGGAAGTTCAACGACTGGGAGCAGAAGGGCGTTCCCCTGCGCGTCGAGATCGGGCCGAAGGACGTGGCCGCCGGCAGCGCGCTGGTCAAGGACCGGTTGCAGGACGACAAGCTCACAGTGCCGCTTAGCGGCCTCACCGCCTACCTGCAGCAGGCCATGCCCGACTTCCACCAGCGCCTCTTCGAGCGCGCCCTGCGCTTCCGCGAGGAGCGCACGGTCGAGGCCAACAGCTTCGATGAGTTGATCGAGGGCGTCGAGCGCGGCTTCGTCATCGCCACCCACTGCGGCGACCCCGCCTCCGAGAAGCGCATCCAAGAAGAGACCAAGGCCACCATCCGCTGCGTGCCGCTGGAGGGCGTCAGTGCCGAGGGCACCGTCTGCGTCCATACGGGCAAGCCATCCGGTTACCCTCGCAAGGTCATCTTCGCCAAGGCATACTGAACCATGTCCTTCTCCTCGGTCCCCACCCGTAGCCAGGCCCGCGTACAGCGCGAGGTGCGCGAGCGCGCAGGCAGGCTGGGGCTGAAGGTGGGCTTCGGCCAGGGACGCAGGGCCACCGACGTCACCCTCGTGGTGGTCAAGGGCGACCGGCTCGATGTGCTGCGTGGTGTGCCTGTGCTGTTCGAGGGCCTTGGCCTTGACGAGGAGATGGTGCGCGCCAGCCAGACGCCCGATGGCTTCGAACTGATGGTGGCGCTGCTCAAACCCAAGAGCGAGCGCAAGCGCGTCGACGATGAGCGGCGGGCCAGCGAGCTGGCGGAAGAGAGCTAAGCGTCAACGAAGAGCTGAAGGGTGATCCTCAGTCGTGCGCTTGCGCACGCGGGGCCGGGTACATGATCTGCGTGAGGTACACGGCGCGGTAGGGGAAGGCGCGGAAGGGGTCGTGGATGCGCTGGCGGGCGCGGTGCTGCGGCCAGGGGGGACCGGGGCGGTAGGGCACCACCCGGATGCCGTCGGGATCGCTGCGTCGTGACTGGAAGAAGGCGTCGTGGGCCTGCATGGCATGAAGGTAGCCGCCGGCCGCTTTCGGAATGCTGACGGGCTCACTCTCGGAAACCTGACAGGGACGGGGTTCCTG
>CAYXJZ010000027.1:30299-35969 GCA_964465355.1 uncultured bacterium
CAGCACCACGCCAAGCACCATCGCCGCCGCTGCGCCAAGGCGCCTACGCAGGTCACCCTCCTGCAGCACGATGGCGCCAAGCAACGTGCCGAACAGCACGCTCACCTCCCGCATCGGCGCGACCAGGCTAATGGGCGCCATGGTGAAGGCCACGAGCACCATCAGGTAGGCCAAAGGGCTGAACACCCCCACGATGAGCGCCGCCGTTCGGTGCCGTCGCCACGCCTCTGCCAGTGCCGCAGGCCGGCGCAAGGCCAGCGGCGCCACCAGCACCACGCGCGCCAGTTCGCTCCACCACAGGAAGGCAAGCGGCGACAGGCCGGATATGACCACCGCGCGCGCGTCCCACAGGGTGTAGGCGGCGATGCACACGGCCGTCAACGCTGCCCAGGCGATGCCAGGCGCCCAGACGATGCTGAACGTGCGGCCGGGGCCTTGGGCCTGCCCTATGCGCTGGCCGCCCCCGCTCAGCGTCCCCCGTCGGGCAGACCCGCGGCTGACCAGGGACAAGGCACCCAACACCACCAGGGCGGTGCCGCACAGGGCCATGACCGATGGCCGCTCGCCGAAGAGCAGGATCGCACCCACCGTGGCCAGGGCCGGACCCCCGGCGCGGGCGAGGGGGTAGACCACCGACAGGTCGCCGACCCGGTAGCCGCGTTGCAGCGCCAGGAAGTAGACGACGTGGATGGCCGCGCTGCCCACCACGAAGACCGCAGCCATCCAGCCAAGCCCGGAGAGGTCGAAGGCCCCGGCGAAGGCGGCGAAGGGCGCGTAGACCAGCGGCGGGACGAGCGAGAAGAGGAAGAGGAAGGCCACGCCGCCGCCCCCGCCGCCGCTGCGCTTGATCGCCAGGTTCCAACCTGCGTGGAGCAGGGCCGAGGCCAAGACCAAGCCGAGCGCCAGCGGGCTCAGGGCGGGTCTCCAGCGTGTGGCCTACCGTGTCCCGACGGCGCCGTTGCGCCTGCCGCCTTGCTCAGGCCAGCTGCGTCAGTCGTTGACGTAGCTCAACCAGCTGCGGTACTCGGGCACCCGGCCGGAGACCACGTCCAGGTAGCGTTCACGCATGCGCAAGGAGAAGGGGCCAGCCACGCCGCTGCCGATGGGCCGGCGGTCCAGCGAGGCGATGGGGGTGACCTCGGCGGCGGTGCCCACCATGAACATCTCGTCGGCGGTGTAGAGCTCGTCGCGCACCGCCATGGTGGCCTCCACCCGCACGCCCATGTCCTGCGCCAGGCAGATGACCGTGTCGCGGGTGATGCCGCGCAGGTTGACCGAGTGGGCGATGGCGTAGAGCACGTCGTCCTTGAGGAAGAAGATGTTCTCGCCAGAGCCCTCGGCCACGAAGCCTTCCTTGTCGAGCAGCAGGGCCTCGTCGAAGCCGTTCTCGCGCGCCTCGCTGTTGGCCAGCACCGAGTTGACGTAGTTGCCGCCGGCCTTGGCCTTGGTTGGCATGATGTCGCCGGAGGAGCGCCGCCACGACGAGGTCATCAGCTTGGCGCCCTTGCGTACCGCCTCGTCGCCCAGGTAGGTGCCCCAAGGCAGGGTGGCCACCATGAAGTGCAGTTGGTTGCGGGCCGGGCTGACGCCCAGCGACTCGGCGCCGTACCAGATCAGCGGCCGGATGTAGCAGCTGGCGCGCTCGTTGGCCTTCACGGTGTCGATGACCGCCTGGTTGATCTGCTCCACCGTCCAGCTCGGCTTCATGCCGATGATCTTGGCCGAGTCGAGCAGGCGCTGGCTGTGTTCGGGTAGGCGGAACACCGCCGCCCCAAGGTCGGTGGCGTAGGCGCGGATGCCTTCGAAGACGCTGGTGCCGTAGTGCATGGCATGGGTCAGCACCGAGACCACGGCCTTCTCCTGCGGCACGATCTGGCCGTCGAACCAGATGAGGCCGGCGTCCAATCCGCTCGAGCGGGTGGGGGCAGGGGTCTGCTGGGTGGTGGCCTGGCTGGCGGACATGGGTGATACCTCCGTGCCGGACAGTATGCCACCGCGTTAGCATCCGGGTGCTGCGATGGTCATGAGGGAGGCGACCGGATGAAGGTCATGGTGACGGGCGGGGCAGGGTACGTGGGGTCGGTGGCCACCGAGGCGCTGCTGGCGCGTGGACATGGCGTGGTGGTGCTCGACGACCTGCGCACGGGCCACCGCGCCGCCGTGGCGGAAGGAGCGGCCTTCGTGCAGGCCGACATCGCCGATGCCGCGGTGGTGGGCCAGGCGCTGGAGGAGCATGGCGTGGAAGCGATCGTGCACTTCGCCGCCCTCTCGCTGGTAGGCGAGTCCATGCAGAAGCCACTGGACTACTTCGACAACAACGTGGCCGGCTCGCTGAGCCTGTGGCGCACCGCGCTGCACCACGGGGTGCGCAAGGTGGTGGTGTCCTCCACCGCCGCCCTCTACGGCACCCCGCAGGCCGTGCCCATCCCGGAGAGCGCCACCCTGGCGCCGGAGAGCGTCTACGGGGAGACCAAGCTGCAGATGGAGCGGATGCTGGGCTGGTTGGCGCAGACGGCGGGGCTCGGTTCGGTCGCCCTGCGTTACTTCAACGCTGCAGGCGCGTCGGCCACGCGCGGCGAGGACCACCGCCCCGAGAGCCACCTGATCCCCATCGTGCTGCAGGTGGCGCTTGGGCAGCGGCAGCAGGTCGGCGTGTTCGGTGAGGACTACCCGACGCCGGACGGCACCGCCGTGCGCGACTACGTGCATGTCGAGGACCTGGCTCAGGCCCACGTGCTGGCGCTCGAGACCATGCGTGCAGGCGAGGCGCGCGCCTTCAACCTCGGCAGCGAGCGCGGCTTCTCGGTGCGCGAGGTCATCGACCTGGCCAGAGAGGTCACCGGCCACGACATCCCCACCGTCGCATCGCCTCGGCGGGCGGGTGATCCGCCCGTGCTGGTGGCCGATGCCGGCCTGGCCAAGCGCGAGCTGGGTTGGCAGCCGCGCCATCCGGATCTGCGGCAGGTCGTCGAGACGGCCTGGCGCTGGCACAGGGCGAACCCGGCGGGTTACCCCGCCGTCTGAGTCCGAGACTGCACAGCCTCTCATGCAGGCGTGTGATACATACGGTGAGGCCCGAAGCACGGACACCACCGCCTTGGTCGTGTGAACCGAGCATGAACATGGTGCTGTCCGGCGCTGGGAAGGCCCCGTGATAACGTGATCGGACCTTGGAGAGGCCTATGCACCTTCGAAACACCATCGTCTTGGCCGTCTGCCTGAGCCTGCTCGGCGGCTTGGCCATGGCGCAACAGCAGGTCCGCGTGACCGGCGTGCAGATCGACGAGCTGGTCGAACTGCCCGTCGAGATGCGCCTCGGCCTGTTCATCGGCGACGCGCCTGCCCGCGAACTCAGCTCCGTGCGCATGGTCGGGGGCACCTTCGACCTGAGCACGACCAGCGCCGTGCCAGACGACCGGGACCTGCGGGCCCTGGTCAGCGGCTCCTTCCCCCTTGCCTTCATGATCGGCAACGAGTTCACCGTGAGCGGCCAGCAGGACGTGCGCTTCGCGACGGCCTGGCTGCAGCCCTACCACGACATCAACGCATCCGGTGCCTACGAGGACCTCTTCGACGAGTGGTTCTTCCGCGCGCCGCCCGAGCTCACCGACCCGGTGGGCTACTTCAACATGGTCTACGTCACCGACGACGTGGTGTTGCGCTCCACCCCTGCCGAGTTCCCGCTGCGGCGCGGCTGGAACCTGGTGGTGGCCAGGGTGCGTGGCGGTGCGCTGAGCTACGAGGTCGGCACCGAGGTGACCGACGTGGTGATCTACTCCTACGGCACCAACCGCTCATTCCAGAACCTGGGTGGCGGGGATGGCGAGGACGAGGGCGAGGACTGAGTCTTCGTTCCGTCTCGCTCAGCGAGCTGATCGGGTGATGAACCGAGACCGACGAGCGCCTAGCTGCTGACAACCTGGGTCCTGACCGCAGCCTCTGCGGTGGTCATGCTTGACTGCGTTCTGGTATACCATTATGCCATAGCCTGCCATCTCATCTGATCTCCGCCGCGGCACTTGGCTGGAGGCGGTTGAAGAACACCAGGGCTCGGCCCGCGTGTGATGGCACTGGGCAGGAGGCTCGGCATGAGCGGATCGGGATCCCGTCACCTTTCACGCGGCCACACGACCCCAGGGTTGCGAGGGCCGACGGCCAGCGACGGCTGCTCGAACATGCTGGCCGTTGGCCTGGCCACGGCCAGCGGCGGACCGATCCTCCACAAGACGCGCGACAACTGCCGCACCTACTACGGGTCATGGTTCATCGCCAGGCCGCCAAAGGGCCACAAGTACCTGGCCTCTTCGACGGTGGGGGACAGCAACGTCGCCATGGGGATCAACGAGCAGGGGGTGATGGTCGGCACCAGCAGCTCGGCAACGGCGGAGCAGCATCGTCGGGGCGCCTCCGGCCGCACCATCGCCAAACGCATCCTGGAGAGGATGGACGACACCAGGGGCGTGAGCGATCTCCTCCGCGTGACCCCGCGCGCCGAGGGCTTCAACATGCTGCTCAGCGATCGTGGGGGCAAGGGCATGGTGGTCGAGGCCACGTCCTACCGACATTGGGTGCATGTCTTCGAGGACGACGTCTGGGTGAAGACCAACCACTTCCATCATCTGGAGGATGCCCAGGACATGGACCGCGGCAGGCTGGCGATCGAGCAGTCCAGCCACCCACGCCACCGCTTGGCTTCGGAAGCCTTGCGCGAACGCTACGGAAGCATCGACCAGGCGACGATGGCCGCTCTCTCGCGCAGCCATGAGGGCGTTCGCGACGGTCTCCCGTGGGGAGGCTCCATGTGCTCGCACGGAGCCATGTGGTCCAGCATGTCGGCTGGCACGATCATGCCGGCCGAGGCGTTCACCGACGTCCTCTCGAAGGCATGGGCCAGCGTGGGCTACCCCTGCTCGGCGCCTTACCTGCCGCTGTACATCGGTATGGAACAGGTGCCGGGACCGCTGGGGGACGGCAGCCTCGCCACCCTGGTCGACAAGGTCTTCCACCTGGTGCCGGCCGACGAGGTCGGCAGGACCATCCTCGGCCTCGAGCGAGGGCTGAGGGAGGAGGCCGCCTCAGTCGAGCAGGAAGCCGTGGCCTTGCTGAGGTCGGGCCGGCGCGATCAGGCTGTCGATCGCCTCAGCGCCTTCTCCTACGGCGCCTGCGACCGGGCGGTGGTCGAGCTGGAGCGCCTGCTCGATGGTGGGCCTGCAGGTGGCGAGTCGGCGGGCCAGGTGCTGCTCAGGGCGCCGGCCGAGGCCTTCATCGAGGCTGGCGGCCGCGGCGACCGCATGCTGCGCTTCGAGGTCCTCAACCTCGGGGACGACGACATCGAGGTCTACGCCGAGTTGGACTCGGTGGACGACGGCAGCTTGGGGCGCTTCCCGGAGCGGTTGGCCGTGCCGGCGGGGTGGAGCATCTCGGGGTTGTTGATGCTGCTGCCGTCCTGGCAGCCCGCCGCGCCCCGCGTCCCCACCCGACTGCTGCTGCGGGAGCACGGCAGTGGTCGGCCCTTGGGGGTCGCACCCGTCCTCCTGTACACCGATCCGCCCTGAGGCCGCACCAGGTACCGGCCGCCTCGCGGCTGGCGGCGGACTCGTGCCATCATGCGGCCATGGAACCGATCTCAGGCCGACTGCAAGCCGATGGGCTGCGCGTCGGCGTCGTGGC
>CAYXJZ010000028.1:0-35814 GCA_964465355.1 uncultured bacterium
GGTGGCTGCGCTGATCGACCGGGCGCTGTCGGGTGAGGACGCGGAAGCGCTGCGGCAAGAGGTGACCGCCTTGGCGCGGCGTCATCCCATGCCCTGAGGCACAACCTCAGCTACGCCGTTTGCGCAGCCGCTCGAGGCTCTCCTGGAGGCTGATCCGCATGCGGTCCAAGGACTGGGCCAGGTCACCCAGCTCGTCCTTGCGCTGCAGCTCGACGGGCTCGCTCAGTTCGCCCATGGCCACCCGCTTGGCCTCGTCGCGCAGCAGCTGCACATCGCGCGACACGCCGCCTGTGGCCAGCGCCGCCCACAGGGCGCCGATCAGCGCGGCCACCGCAGTCGCTGCAGCCAGCGAGCCGAAGTGCTCATCCCTGACCTCGGCCGGCAGCAGGAACCAGATGGCCGCCGCACCAAGGCCCCATGAGAGCAGCACGGGCAGCGTCACCTGTGCAGCGAGGCGCCTGGCCAGACGGCCGCGACGACGACGTTCGCCGGCGGCCAGCTCGGTCTCTGGCACGCCGGTGCGCTTGAGCGCCTCGTCCGGGGGCGGGCTGATGGTCAGGGCGGGCTCGGCCGACGATCGCGTCTGCCGGTAGACCGGGTCGACCTGTCGGCTCTCCCCACCGGAGTCGCGGGGGCGCTGGGGCGCCTCGCTGCGGTCGCTGCGCAGGGCGCGCTGGGCCGCGGCGCGGGCGGTGGCGGCTGCGCTCATGCCGTCACCGTCGGGCACAGGGGTGGGCTCGGCGCTGGGCGGCCGCACCATGGTGGCGGCCGGGTCCGTCGGGGTCATCAACAGGTTCTCTGGATCGGTGGCGGGGGTGGTCCCACTCGGCTCGTCACGGGCGACGCGCGGGGCACGCGCCACCGGCACCGTCCCAGCAGCCTCGCGCGGCTGGGATGTTGGACCGGCCTCGACCAGGCTGGGGCGCGGCGCCCGTTTGGGTGGCTGGATCAGCCGCTCGGAGGTGTCGCGCAGGTCCGTGGGCAGGTCGACGGGCAGCATGATGTCGGCCGCGCCGAAGCCGGCCTCTGTCATGGGGGTGAGCTTGGGGTCGGGCGGGATGAAGTGGTGGGTGGCGTCCACCGAAGGAGCGTCGCTCGGGTCGAGGGCGGTGCCTGTGTCCAGGCCGGCCAACGGGTCACGACCGAGCGGCGCGACTGGGGCAGGGCCATGACCGAGGTCGAGGCCGGCGAGCACGTCGCCGTTGGAGGTGGTGATGGGGTCGGGCAGGGGGGTGACGGTGACGGCGGGCTCGTCGTCCACCTCTTCGTCCGTGATGACGGAGACCTCGGCCGATGGCTCGAGGGCAGCCGCCCACGATGCCGCGTCCGCCTCGGCCGGCGCAGCCTCGGCCGCAGGAGCAGGGGCGGCGGGGCGTTCACCTGAGCGGAAGATGGTCTCGTTCTCGAGCAGGGGACGGTGCAAGGCGGGCACGCCGGCCGCTTGCAGGCTGAGGGCGATGCGCATCGAGCGCTCCTCGCCGGCAGGGCGGGTGATGACGCCAGGCATGCGCGCCACCAGGGCCGCCGCCTTGACCTCGTCGAGGCCGAGGGCATCCTTGACCCGCGAGACGGTGATCTCGTGGGTCTCGTTCAAGCGACCGATCACCTCGACGACGAAGCGTGTGCCCTGGCTCATCCAGATCCCTCCACCCGTCCATAGCCGTGATGGGCCAGGACGGCCTCGGCGCGGGCCAGGAAGTCCTGGCGTCCCTGCGCTGACTTGAACTGCCCGGCCACCGCCTGCACCAGGGTCCCCAACTCGTCGACCGGCAGCAGGCGCGGGCTGTGCCCGATGGCCTCGAAGGCCTCTTCCACGAAGATCTCGCCGATGGGGCCGGCCACCACGACCGCCGCCCACACCAGCCCTGGCACCAAGCCAGGGTCGGCCAGCGGGGTGGCCTTGAACTCGCCGTTGACACCAGCGCCGGAACCGCTGCCGGCGCCCAAGGTGCCGACGGCGTCGTCGTGGGCCACCGACAAGGAGAGCAGCAGGCGGTCGGTGGGCAGGTCGATGGTGGTGGAGGTCGGCTCCACCCCCACCTGGAAGGCGAAGCGACCGCGTGACCAGCCAAGCAGGTGACCGAGCGCTGGCACGCCCATCAAGGTGCCCACCTCGGCATGGGTCACCCGACCCCGGCCCAGGTACACCGAACCCGATCCGATCCCGTCACCCACGACCGTCAGGCGCCCAGCGGCACCGTTCATCGAGAGGTACTGCAGGATGTGGGCCAGGACGCCGGGACCCAAGCGACCTTGCAAGGCGTTCACGCCCCTAAGCATGCCATGGGGCCGCCATCAGGGTCATGGTAACTTCGACCGAGGAGTCCTGCCTTGCCCACCATCTGCCTCATCGCTGGCGACGGCATCGGCACAGAGGTCGTGCCTGCCGCCCGTCGGCTGTTGGAAGCCACCGGCCTGCCGCTCGCCTTCACCGAGGCAGAGGCTGGCTGGTCCACCTTCGAGACCACCGGAAGCAGCGTGCCCCAAGCCACCTTGGAGACGGTACGCGGCGCCGACGCCACCTTGGCCGGTGCCTTCACCGCCCCAAGCCGCAGTGTGCCCGGCTTCCAGGGCGCCATCCGCTACATGCGCCGCCAACTCGACCTCTACGCCAACCTGCGGCCGGCCAAGACCCGTCCCGTGCCCGACTGCTTCCAGAACGTCGACCTCATGATGGTGCGCGAGAACACCGAGGGTCTGTACGTCGAGAAGGAGCGCCGCTACGGCGACGTGGCCATCGCCGACGCCGCCATCAGCGTGCATGCCAGCCGCCGCATCGCCCGTGTGGCCGGCCGACAGGCGCGCGAGCGCCGCGGCATGGTGCACGTGGTGCACAAGGCCAACGTGCTGCCCATCACCTCCGGCCTCTTCCTCGAGACGGCCTTGGCCGTCCTGCACGAGGAGTTCCCCGAGGTACGCGTGCACGACATCATCGTCGACGCCTGCGCCATGCGCCTCGTGCGCGACCCGCAGAGCTTCGACGTGCTGGTCACCACCAACCTCTTCGGCGACATCCTCTCCGACCTCATGGCCGGCCTGGTGGGCGGCCTCGGCCTTGCGCCATCGGCCAACGTGGGCGACGACCACGCCATCTTCGAGCCGGTGCACGGCTCGGCGCCCGACATCGCGGGCAAGGGCGTGGCCAACCCGACGGCCACCTTCCTCAGCGCCTGCCAGATGCTCGACCACCTTGGCGAGCACCAGGTGGCAAGGCGCATCGAGTCCGCCATCGACAGGGTGCTGGAGCGCGGCGAGCTGACCCCCGACCTGGGTGGCAGAGCCAGCACATCCAGCTTCACCGACGCCGTCATCGCGGCGCTCTGAAGGCAGGCCAGCGGTGAGCTACGCCCTATCGCAAGCCATGCGGGCCATCCGCGGCAACTGGGTGGCCAGCGTGGCCACCATCACCACCATGACGCTGTCGCTGACCATCCTGGCCGGCTTCAGCCTGGTGAGCCTCAACCTCAACTACGTGCTGGCCGCGCTGCAGAGCGAGTTGGAGGTCACCGCCTTCTTGGGCGACGGCGCCGACGGCGGCCGGCTGCTCGACACCGTGCGCACCTGGCCAGAGGTGGTGCAGGTGGAGTTCATCGGCAAGGACAGGGCGCTGGCCGAACTGGTGACCGACCTGCCCGGCCTTGCCACCGCCGCCACCTTGGGTGACAACCCCCTGCCCGACACCCTGCGCATGCGGCTGCTCGACCCCGGCCAGACCCAGGTGGTGCGCATCCGCCTCGAGCAGCTACCCGGCGTCTGGGACGTGGAGGACGGCTCCGACGCGGTCAACGTCTTCCTGGCCGTGAGCGAGGCGCTGCGCGTCATCGGCTTCATCCTCATCGTGGTGCTGCTGTCGGCGGCGCTGTTCGCCATCGTCAACTCCATCCGCGCAGCCATCACGGCACGCCAGCAGGAGATCGAGGTGCAGCGGCTTGTAGGCGCCACCCGCGGCTTCATCCGGGCGCCCTTCCTCATCGAGGGCTTCCTCCTTGGGTTGATGAGCGCGGTGGTGACGCTGGCGCTGATCATCCCCGGCTACCAGATCGTGGTGGCGCGCCTTGCGCCGCAGCTGCCCTTCGTGCCCTTCGTGCGCGACCCGGCCATGCTGGGCCAGGTGACGGTGCTGCTCACCGTGCTGGCCCTGCTGGTTGGACTGGTGGGCAGCGCCATCTCCATCTCGCAGCATCTGCGCGAGCGGGACTGAGCGATGGTCCGTCGCATCCTGCGTCTCCTGGTCGTCTGGGTGGCCGCCGCCGGCCTGCTCCTTGGTGGTGTCGTCGCCCAGGTCGACCGCAGCGAGCAGGCGCGCATCGAGGCCGAGCTGGCCGAGGGGCAACGCGTCATGGAGGCCCGCCGCGCCGAGATCGCACGCATCACCGAGGCCCTCGGCTCCACCGAGGCCAGGCTGCGCCAGCAGATCGCCGAGCGCGACCGGGTCGCCGCCCAGATCGGCAGCCTGGAGACGCAGCGCGCGCAGTTGCAGCTGGAGGTCGCCGGCCTGGAGGCCGAGGTGGTCGCCACCGAGGAGCGCGTCGCCGGGCTCGAGGCCGACCTTGGCGTGGTCATGGAGCGTGTGCGCGGGCTGCTGCTCAACCTGCATCGCCAGCGCGCCTCCGGCTACGGCACCGTGCTCGGCCGGGCCGACTCCTTCCATGAGCTGCTGCTGCAGCAGCGCTTCGTGTCGATGATGGCCGCCCAGGACGTGGCGGTGGTGCAGGAGCTCGACGCGCTGCTGAGCGAGCTGGCGCAGGCGAGGCGCGAGTTGGAGGCGCAGATCGCCGGCCTGCGCGCGAGAGAGACCGAGCTGGCGGCCAACACCGTGGCCCTGGAGGGCACACGCCTGCAGCTCGACGTGCTCATCGCCGACCTGCGCTCCACCGAGGACGGCCAACGGGCCGAGCAGCGCTCGCTGCTCGAGGCGCAGGAGGCCATGCAGGCCCAACTGCTCGACCTCGACCGGGCGCTGGCGCGGGAGATCGCCAGGCTGGAGGCCGAGGAGGCGTGGTTGCGCCAGCAGGCCCAGAACTTCGTCGACGACCGCGCAAGGCAGGCCGAGCTGGAGGCCCAGGCCGACCAGGCGCGGGCGCAGCGGGACAACCTGGTCAACCCCACGCCAAGCGCGGTGCCCGGCTTCATCAACCCGCTGGAGTCCTCTGTGCTGGTCGCCCGCTTCGGCGACAACGGCAACAGCTTCATCAGCCTGCGGGCGAGCAGCCCCAACGCCGCGGTGCGGGCCATGCGCGGCGGCACGGTGGTGGTGGCCAGCCTGGCAGGCGCCAACATCGGCTACATGGTGGCGGTGCGCCACGACGACGGGGTCACCACCGCCTACACCAACCTGCGGCAGCCGGTGGTGGAGGTGAACCAGGTGGTGCCCGCCGGGCAGGTGCTGGGCTACCTGGGCGGCAGCTCGCTGGTGCCCGCCGACATGCTGAACCTCTACCTGCAGCGCAGTGGCGTCTTCGTCGATCCGGCATCCCTCCTCGGGCTCTAGACCGCCGGACCGCTCTCCACATCCCCAACCGCCTCGCCTTTGCCTTATGCTCCTTCCATGCGCTGCACGGCATGCGGTCAGGCCAACGCCACCGGCATGCGTTACTGCGGCATGTGCGGTCGCCCGCTCGGTGAGCACGCCGGCGAACGCGAACGCCGCCGCGTCAGCGTGCTCTTCGTCGACCTGACCGGCTTCAGCGGCGCCACCCACGACCTCGATCCGGAGGAACTGCGCGACCTGGCCGACGAGATGCTCACCGCCGTCGCCAGCGTCATCGAGGACTACGACGGCTACGTCGACGCCTTCAGGGGCGACGGCCTGTTGGCCGTGTTCGGCGCCCCGCGCTCGCATCCCGACGACCCATACAGAGCGGTGGTGGCCGCCGAGGCCAGCCTGCGCGCCATCGAACGCGTGAGCCGCAACAAGGACATCGACATGCAGGGCCGCGCCGGGGTGGCCACCGGCGTGGTCATCGCCGGGGCGCTCGGCTCCGGCCGGGTGCGCGAGTACACGGTCATGGGCAGCACGGTGAACCTGGCCAGCCGGCTGGAGCATGCCGCCGGGCCGGGCGAGGTCTGGACCACCGAGGCCACCTTCCAGGCCACCCGCCACCGTCTCACCTTCGAGACCGTCACCGACCTCCAACTGGCCGGCTTCCCCAACGTGACCGAGGCCTTCAAGCTGGTCTCGCACGAACGGCGCGAGGTCGACCCCTATGCCCAACTGCGCCTGGTCGGCCGCCTGGCCGAGCTGGAGAAGCTCGAGCGCCGACGCAGCGAGGTGGAGAGGGACGGCCAGGCCGGGGTGCTGTGGCTGGTGGGTGAGGCGGGCAGCGGCAAGAGCCGCTTGCTGCGGGGCTTCGCCGGCCGCGTGCCAGAGGGCAGCCGGGTGTTGTGGCTCAACCAACAGGACGGCCGCAGCTTCGGCTGGAACGCCCTGGCCGACCAGCTCTTCGAGCTCAGCGAGGCCGAGGACCCGCGCAGCCGCCACGCGCACGTGGCCGAGCGACTGGCCGAACTGCTGCCAGGCGAGGAGCGGTGGCATCAGGAGATCCTCAGCAGCCTCGACCTGGCGCCGGACACGCCGTACAGGCGGCTGGAGCGCCGCAACGTCGACCGCCGCCTGCTGGCCTGGCGCGACCTGCTGGCCGCCCTGCCGCAACGTCAGGCAGGCCTGCGCTCGCTGGTGCTGATCAGCGACAGCGACCGCTTCGATCCCATGCTGGGCGACTTCATCGGGCTGCTGGCCGAGGTCGCATCGCCCATCCTGGTGCTGCGCAGCAGCCGCGGCCGCTACCTGCCAGGCGGCGTGAGCGCGCTGACGCTGGCGCCGCTGTCGCTTCCCGAGAGCCTCGAGCTGCTCGAGCAGGTGGCCGACCCCGTCTTCGGCGCAGCCGCCCGGGCACTGGTGCAGCAGGTGGGCGGCGTGCCTGCCAGTGTCCTCGAGCTGGGGCGCACCCTCTCGGTGACCCAGGACGCGCACGTCGGCGGCTCGCTGACCTCCTTGGTGCAGGCCCGCCTCGACATGCTCGACCCGCGCGCCAGGCGCCTGCTGGCCGTGGCCGCCGCCGTGGGCGAGCGCAGTTGGGAAGGCCTGCTGCGCAGCCTGATGCCAGAAGCACGCAGCGACCTGCGTCTGCTGAGGCGCTCGGAGCTGCTGCTGCGCGAGGCCAGCTCCAGCCTGCCGGGCGAGGTGGAGTACCGATTCCGCTCCGAGCTGCTGCGGCGCGCTGCCCTGCAGATGGCGCCCTTCGCCGAACGGCCGCCGGTCCATCTGCGCATCGCCACCTGGCTGGAGCAGACCGCGCCGCTCAGCTTCTCGGAGCTCACCGCCGAGCACTTCGAACGGGCAGGCGCGCCCGAAGCCGCCTTCGCCCATTACCTGGCCGCGGCCGCCGAGGCAGAGGCCGACTTCGACACGCTGCACGCCGACCACCTCTATCAGCATCTCAGCAGCCTGCCGCTGCCGCCAGAGCTGCGTGCCCAGGGCCTCTTGGCTTATGCCCAGGCGGCCTCGGCCAGGGGCGCGGCAGCCTTGGCCCTGCAGCAGCTCGAGCGGGCGCGCGACGCGCTGGCCGGCTGTGAGTCGGAGGCCTGCGGGCAGTTGCGCAGCAGTGAGCAGCGGTTGCGGGAGGAGTTGGAGAACGGGTTGGTCGGGGCGGTGAAGGAGGCCTAGTCGGCGACGACGATGCGCTCGTCGCCGAACTTGGCCGTGGCCTCGCCGCGTGCCACCGCCTCCGGTGGGAACCGAGTGGAGTCCTGGTTCCTCATGAAGCCGCCCCGCCAGGCGAGTCGCCGCCACGCCGCCCCACCCAAGACGCGCAGCCGGCATCTAGGTGGGAGACCCGTCCCAGACGTTAACCATCGCACGACCCCCCACGAAACGCGTGCTACTCTGGTCTTTAGCGTGCTTCGACGATCCATCACCGTGCTCATCACAACCTTGGCCTTGCTGGGCCTGGTCACCGGCCTCGCCTGGGCCCAAGACCGTCACAACTTCCTGGCCATCAACGGCAACCTCAACGAAGAGGCCGGCCCCTACTACTTCATCTCTTGGGGCGACAGCAGCAACGCCTTCATGCGGGCGGCCGTCTTCGCTTCGGCCATCGGCTGGGACGTCGACTACGACGCCGGCCGTCGCGTGGTGGTCTTCTCGCACGGCGTGCGCGAGGTGCTCATCGACGCCACCTCCGACGTGGCCGCCGGCCTGACCAAGCGCCCCGATGCGGTGCGCTACGCAGGCGGCAGCCTGGACAGCCCCATGGCCATCCTGGTCAACGGCGTGGCCTACGTGCCCATCACCCCGGTGGTGGCGGCCGTCGGCGGCGACAGTGGCTGGCACGCGGCAGCCAGGGTGGTGACGGTGGACGTGCCAGAGCCCAACGCCGGCGCGCAACTGGCCGCGCCGCGCACCGGCTTGACCAACGGCCTGAGCCGGGTGGCGCTCGACCTGCCTGCCGGCCAGCCCTACCAGGTGGCCGTGAACGGCAGCTCCCTCGCCTTGCTGTTCCCCGGCGCCTCGGCACCGGCCTACGTGCTCGGCCTTGACGACGACCCCAACCTGCGCTCGGTGTCCTTCGAGGTGATGGAGGGCATGGCGGCGCTGGTGGTGCGCACGCGCCACGGCCTTGACGCCGGTGGCCTCGGCTACAACGTGGGCAGCGTCCCGCGGGCCGACAGCCAGACCATCTACGTCGACTTCGGGCCCACCTTGCACGGCAACCCCGCCACCCCCATGGCCGACGGCGAGACCCAGGTGCCGCCCTCACCGCAGGTGCCGGTGCTAGCGCCGGTGGTCGAGGCCCAGCCCATGCGCTACTCGGTGGTCATCGACCTGGGCCACGGTGGGCACGACCCGGGCGCCAGCCGCGCCTGGGCGCGCGAGAAGGACATCGTGCTCGACATCGGCCTGCGGCTGAAGTCGCAGCTGGAGGCCGCCGGGGTCGAGGTCATCATGACCCGCACCACCGACGTCTTCCTCACGCTCGAGGACCGCTCCAACTTCGCCACCACCGACCGCAACATCTTCGTCTCCATCCACGCCAACAGCGCAGAGAGCAGCAGCGCGCAAGGCATCGAGACCTTCGTCTTCGGCCAGCCGCTTGAGGCAAGGGAGATCCAACGCGCCATCCAGGAGAACGGTGGCGGCGACGTGGGGGCCGCCCGTACCGCCGAAGCGGCGAGCATCGCCGCCGACATCGCCGGCGACATCCTGCGCGAGACCCAGCTCAACTACTCGCGCACCTTGGCCGAGTTGGTGCAGGGACATCTGGTCAGCTCCACCGGCGCCGTCGACCGCGGCGTCAGGCAGAACCTGTTCTTCGTCATCCGCCGAACCCGCATCCCCGCCATCCTGGTGGAGCTTGGCTTCGTCTCCCATCCCGAGGAGGGCAGGCGGCTGGTCGATCCCGGCTACCAGGCCACGCTGGCCGACGCCTTGGCCACGGCCATCCTGGAGTTCCTGCGCAACGGCGGGAGCCTGGCTGCACGTTGACGTGCAGCTGCGTAGGGGTAGGCTCATGCCTTCAGCCGCCGGCCTGATTCGTGACGGCCACCGTGTCCTCCACATCGTCGGCCCCATGCACGACGGCCTCCGTGTAAGCCGGATGCGCGTACAGCGACTCCATCAGGTAGACCTTCGCCCACAACTCGTCGGAGACCGGATCGCGGAAGGAGATGTCGAGCCGACTGCCGATCGCGTGCGCGTAGCGCGCCAACACGTCCAAGGACAGCGAGATGCCTTGCGCCGCCTCGATCTGCGAGACACGCGAACGGGACACACCCATGGTCTTGGCCACCTCTTGCTGTGTCTTGCGAGAGCGGCGGCGAGCCTCACGGAGCGAGACGCCGATCTCCTCGTCGACCGCCTCTGCCAAGTGCCGTGCGAACTCTGGATCACGGCGGAGGTCCGTATCCAGATCACGAACGATGGGGCGTGTCTTGACCATGGGCGAGCGTCTCCTTTGCGCGACTAGCGGTCGGAACGTTTCCATGCCTCATAACAATCGAGTGCATACCGAACCAGCCAAGGATCGGCATCGTTCTCCCGTTTGACCTCACCACAGACCAAGACGAACTCCGAGGCACTGGCCTGCCAGTAGTAGATGCGCATGGCGCCTGCACCGCAGTCTGCGCGAAGTTCATGAATGGCACCAAAGAGATGCTTGGCTCTAGGGAAGGTGAGGGCAGTCCCGTGCTCAGCCAGCAGTCTTTCGAGATACATCGCCTTAGCACGACATCTCCTGTCGAGACCTTTGAGGAATCTCTCGTATCGACACTCACCGTCGGCATCCACGAACTCGGTCAGTGCGAACTTGGGTGCCACGCATGATCTCCATAGGTTAGGTTTATCTAACCTTCTTGTCAACGGTGAGCGATACGGATACGTGCGACGTTGGCGTATGGTCGCATCTACTCACGAGACGATTGCAGCGAGATAGGTCATGGCCTAGGAGTTCACGGCAGCAGTCCGGTAGCGCCTTGCGCTCTCGATGATGGTCAGCCTGGTACTGCCGGCCGACGCCCTGGTAGGCTCCGACCGTGTCCAGACGCAACAGGATCATCCTTGCCCTCGCCGGCGCCGCGATCGGTATCGCCATCTTCTACTTCAGCCGCGGCGCGTAGGGCGAAAGCCTTCAGCCCTCGTTCAAGTAGGCCAGCAAGTCATCCAACTCGTGGTCCCAGCCTTCGCGGTTGTCTTCCATCGCCGCCAGCGGGTCGCCGGCCAGCGCCTCGAAGCCGCTTTCCACCACGGTCAGCAGCGTGCCGCCTTCCGCGTCTTCCAAGGTGAAGCGCGCGGTGGTGGCGTTGTCCGACCTGATCGGCTGCCCGCGCGTGCCCCAGGTGAAGGCGAAGACGCGCTGCGGCTCCAGTTCGCGGATGACCATGGGGAACTCGCCGGGGTAGGCGGTCCAGCCGAAGCCGCCGGTGCCGCCCACGGCCAACTGCTCGATGCGGGCGGTCTGGCCGAACCAGCCGGTGAGTTGCTCGGGGGTTGTGAGGGCAGCCCATACGCGGTCGCGTGGGGCTGGTAGGAGGACAGTGCGGCGGACCTCGAAGTTCTCCAGGTCGACGCGGGCGGGGTGCGATGCAGGATCAGCCAAGGTCGTCTTCTTCCAGTCCGTCTTCGACCACCAGCTCCCAAAGCGAAGCATCGTCACCCGACGCCCACTCCACCATCGCCGAAGCGTAAGCACGCCTCAACGCCCTACCTTGGATGACCTGGACGGCGTCCGCCGAAACATAGTCGCCGCGGGCTTCGAGGCCGTCCTCATCCCTCTGAACGTCATCCAGCTGTCCGACCTGTTCTGTATCCACGTAGACGGAACGGTAGCATCCGATCACCTTGAAGGTCCTCCTGGTCTCCGACCACTACCCACCAGAAGCCAACGGGCACGCGGTGGCCGCCGCCTGGTGGGCGCGGGTGATGGGCACCCTTCCCGACGTGGACCTGCGGATCCTCCATCCACGCAGCGGCGGCTGGCGAGGACGCAGCGCGCTGCAGGCGCCGGACACACCGGACCTCATCCATCTGCACGGCCATGGCCTGCTGGCCGGCGCGGTGCTGCGTCGCTTCCCTGGCGTGCCGCTGCTGGCCCACGTGCATCAGTTCGCCGAGGGCTCTGGCGCGCCTGCGGTGCTCGGCCTGCACACGCTGCTACGCGCGCGGCAGCGCAGCTTGCTGGCCAGGGCCTGGCGGGTGGTGGCGCCGTCCATGCAAGCGGCCAGGAAGGTGCGGTCCCTCGTCCCCAAGGCCGATGTACGGGTGGTGCCGACGGGTCTGGCCCCCGAGATCGCAGGGCAGGCCGTCGCATTGAGGCGACTTGGCAAGGAGCGCCCAAGCCACGAGCCACCGAAGGTGCTCTTCGTCGGCCGACGGACCTGGGACAAGGGCTACCCCACCTTCACCAAGCTGGCCGCGGCCCATCCGGAGGCCCAGTGGGTGGCCATGGGCAAGGGGCGCGGTGTCGGCGGCGATGGGGTGAGGCTGCTGGCACACGGGCCGCACGCCGAGGTGGCGCAGCAGATGGCGGCCGCCGACGTGCTGCTGAACCCCTCGCTGCTGGAGACGCAGGGGCTGGCGGCGCTTGAGGCGCTGAGCCTCGGCACGCCGGTGGTGGCGCCGGAGGGCAGCGCGCAGGCCGAGCTGCTTCGACCAGGGGTGAGCGGCCACCTCTACGACCCGCATGACCTGGACGAGGCCTGGGCGGCCGTCGTCGCTGCCGCCGCGCTACCGCGCGAGGGGGTGCAGGCACCAGCCGGTTTCGATGAGCCCGACCTGCGGGCTTCCATGCACACCCTGTACCAGGAGGCGCTCGTGGCTGGTCGCGACTGAGCACGACCACCTGCGAACCCTCCCAGCGAGCGCCGACCGCCACCGGCCCGATGCTAGGATGCCGTCCAGGATGAACGCCGCTCGCCCACCCCGTCCCCCGCGTCCTGCTCGCATCGCCAGGCGGGTGGTGGAAGGCGCGGGAGGTGTGGTGATCAACCACGTAGGCATGGTGCTGCTGATCCGCCACAAGAACGGCACCTGGGTCTTCCCCAAAGGCCACATCGAGCCGGGCGAGTCGAAGGCCGAGGCGGCCGTGCGCGAGGTGGAGGAGGAGGCTGGCGTGCAGGCCAGCGTCATCGACCCGCGGCAGACCTGGCAGACGCAGTACGTCAACCCGCGCCGCGAGGGTCGTCGCATCACCTGGTACCTTCTGCGCACGGAGGCTGAGGAGACGGTCATGCGTGAGCCCATCTTCCCCACAGGGGGTTTCTTCGCGCCAGACGAGGCGCTGCGCATGCTGGCCTTCGACGAGGACAAGCAGATGCTCAAGCACGTCCTGCGCGCGGCCCGCAAGCACGGCCTGATCGCGCCAGCAGCCAAGGCCAAGGTGGCGTCATGAAGACCAAGACGCTGACCAACGGCCTGCTCGGCCGCACGGGATCGCTCAGCGGTCAGGCGGCCCTGAGCGCGCTGCGTCCCGTGCTGGTGGACGGCACCATCGCGCTCTCCCAGCTCGAGGACGACGGCTTGCCCCACCTGCGCGGCTTGGCGCTGATGACCCTGAGCGGCGGCGAGATCAAGACCCGCCAGCTGCTCGGGCGCTTCGCCGGCCTGGCCGGCGAGGACTTGGGCCTGCACGCGCTGCCCCATTCACCCAACCCCGTGCCGCTGCTGCCATCGGCCTACCCCGACGCGCCCCTCGACGCCCTGCGCGCGCTGCCACGCCTCGTGGCCGGCCACCCGCTGCCGCCTGGCGCCACCCAGCTGTCGCAGCTGCTCCATCACATGGAGGCGAGCGCCTGGTACGGCGCCCTGGTCGCCACCGGCGGTGACGGCATGGCCGTGGCGCTGCTGCTGCGCGGGGTGGTGGCTGTCGCCCAGGTCCAACGCAAGGGCCAGGCGCTGGTCGAGGGCCTTGAGGCCTTGCGCTCACTGTCTCGCCTCAGTCAGGAAGAAGGCGGTCGCCTGGAGATGGTGCCGCTTGACCCCACCACCGCTGCGGCCGTGGCCGGCTACGCCCAGCGGCGGCCGCGCAACGTGCAGGACAGCCAGAGCTCAGGGCTCAGCGTGGACGGCGCTGGGGCGAACCTGATCCACCGGGGTGAGGTGGTGCTACGCGTCGACGGGCATCCGCAGCGGCGCGGCACCTTCGCCAGCGCCACGGCCGAGGCGGCTGCTCCGTTGCGGCTGCCGGACGAGACATCCGGCTGGGAGGCTCGCCGCTTCGCGCTCACCTTGCGGGGTCGGGACGCGCTGAACCCGATGACGGACCGCTGGATGCGCTTCCAGGGGTTGTATGGCACGGTTGGTGTGAAGCTGCTGGCGGCGATCGGGGATGGGGCGAGCGTGGAAGAGGTGGCGATCACCCATGGGGTGGAGTTCGAGCATCTGGGGGGGTCGTTGAGGAAATGGGTGGAGGAGGGGTTGGTGCGGGGGGTGTGAGTCGGGGCAGTGGCCTGCGGTCACGAGGCACGAGGCCGGGAGGCCCTCAGGCACTGCGCCTTCCTCATGGAAGGTCGGAACCGTCAGTGGTTGGTGTCCACCTGCGGGATTGAACGATTGCGGTGCCAAGCCGCATGGATCGGACGCGCTTCGCGCCAGACGCTGCCGAGTTCCGCATCGAACGAGCGCGGCTTGAAGGGCAGGGGGCCAGAGTCCGGGAAGTTCGTCAGTTCGCCCACGACAACGCGGTCGTCGGTGACGTAGGTGTCAACCCTTAGGAAGGGGAAGCCCTCCCCCAGGCGCGCCGCCAGCGCGAGGATCTCGGGCAGTCGCTGGGGCCGTGGCACGTCCTGCGCCGGCTGCGGATGGTCGTAGCGAACCGCCAGCCGCCGCCAGTCGTGGTCGCAGACCCACCGCGTGTGGGCACCGAACCTGTCCTGGTCGACGACGATCATCCTGGGCCGGCCGTCGAAGACGAACACCTTGTAGTCAGGTGGCGGGAGCCCGTCGCGGCTGAGGTCGGGTTCAACGATGACGCGCGGCGGGCTCATCGCGTACCACCACTCGTGCCGCTCCTCGGCGTACGACGTGGTCGTCCATCGTCGGACGAGCGCCTGCAGCTCCTCCACGTCGGCGCGGTCGCGCTCGACGAAGCGGATCCAGCCGCTCGCGTGCGTCGCCTTCATGACGACGCGCTCGGGCCAGGTCGAGATCTCGAGCCGGTCCCCGGCGCCCAGCACATCCACCAACGGCAGCAGGTGATCGGCCCCGACGCGCTCCTCCACGTAGGCGCGTACGAGGTACTTGTCGGCGACCACACCGAGACGCGGATCGCGGTCGTGCATGGCCCTGTGCACCTGCAACTCGGAGAACGTGCGCGGCTGACGCAGGTTGGGCCAGTACCCCAGCTTGGCAAGGAAGTACAGGCGTCGGAAGACACCCTCGGGCACCGCCCTGCCCAGAGGTGCGGTGAGCGCCTTCAGCGCTGCTCGCCATGTCGATGCCATCCGTAGACCTCCGACGGCGCCCGAGCCTCTGCATGAGGTCAGCCGTAGGTTGCAGGCGTCCGACACGGGTGCCCAGGGTGAGCCAGCGTCCGGCAGGCAGTGGAGGCCTGGACAGGCGGTGGCAACCCAGGAGCCCCATGGGACCGATGCTAGGATAGCGTGCGGAACGCGGGACGCTTGGGCATCCCGGCTTTTGGACGAGGCTGGTGAACTCCTTGACCGGGCAGATGCAGGGGCGATGGGCGCAGGCGACATGACGACGCGACGCACGGCCGGTCAGCGTGCGTCGCTGACCCGGCTCGACTACGACGACCTCAACTACGCCACGAGCAGCGAGCGTCTAGGCCTCCTGCGCCACCCTCGTCGTCGACGCAGCGGTCTAGGGTGGAACGCCGTGCGCTACGTCGGAGGCTGGCTGCGTGCATGGCCCACCTTGGACCGCCGATCCGAGGCCGAGCTGAACGGGAGGATCCTGGCCGCCGGCACCTCCCACAACCAGATGCGGGTGTTCCAGGCGCTGCGAGCCTCCGGCCACGAGGCCGAGGCGGCGATCGTCCCCGTCAGCCTGGTGACGCGACCGCGGTGGCCCGGCCCGACGTTCCCGTTGGCCGCCGCCTACCTCGCAGCGCTCCGCGACCTCGCCCAGACCTTGCGCGTCGCTCGTTCGGCCGAGGGCTACCAAAGGCTGGGATGGCACCATGCCGGCGCCGAGTACGCGCTCACACCCGGCTTCCTGCGCGTCGCCCGCGCCTTCCTGCTGCGAGCGAGGCCCGGACTCGTCTTGGTCAGCAACGACCACCTGATGCGCACACGGGTGGTCGCGCGCGCGGCCAACGACCTCGGCATCCCGACCGCCTACGTCCAGCACGCCTCCGTCACCGAGCGCTTCCCTCCCTTGTTCACCTCGGCCGCGTTCCTGGACGGCCGGGACGCGCTCGAGAAGTACCTCGCGGCCAGCCCGAGCCGCACACGCGTCTTCCTCACCGGCTCGCCTCTGCACGACGGCCTCGTCCGCGAGGGCGCGGCGCGCGGCGCGTCGGACAAGGTCGGTGTCTGCCTCAACCTCCTCGACGACCCCGAGCCGGTGATCGCGCTTGTCCGCATGCTGCAGGAGGCCGACTGGGCTGGCGGGGTGGAGGTGCGCACGCATCCGCGCGACCAGCGTCCTTGGCGCCAGATGCTGGCGTCGGCCGGTCCGGCGTCGCCTCGGGTCGTGTCCGCCGTCGAGGAGCCGATCGAGCGGTTCCTGGCCCGTGTCGGTAAGGTGGTCGCGGGCGATTCCAACGTGCACCTCGAGTCGGCCGTCTTCGGCCGCCCCTCTGTGTGCCTGCAGCCGTCCGGGCGCCGGACGGATGCGTACGGGTTCGCGCGCGCTGGCCTGACGGCCTCCGTCACGAACCCGGGGGCAGCAGTTGCTAACCTGGAGCATGCCCATCTGCCACCCGCCGACGTCGTCCAGCGGTTCGCCGCCAACGCCGGCGGCCCGTGGGCGGGACGAGCGAGCGAGTTGATCCACCTGGCCCTGCAGGCCCTCGTCGCGGGCGAGCCGACCCCGGCGCCCTTCCGGACCACGGTCCGGGTCGGTGGGGTGCTGGTCGCCGCGCTCGACGCAGGCCAGGTGGCCGGGATCGCGTCGTCGGTCCCCGAGGAGGCGACCCCTTGACCGCCGGTCGCGCCGTCAGCCGCCTGGCGGCGATCCGCTGGGCCGCACCGTCCTGGCCGGCCACGATGCTCGGGTTGATGGCCATCAAGCCCTTGGCGGACGCCGTCTCGCCGCGCACGTTGGAGGTGGGGCTGGACCCAGGCACCGTCGTGGCCTCGATCCCTCTGCTGCTGCTGGTGCCGTGGGCGCTGCGACGAGGCCGGGCGAGCCTGCTCGCCTGGCTGACCTGGCTGGGGATCGTCGGGCTGGTGGCGTACACGGTCGCCCATGCCATAGTCCTCTCTGGCACGGCCACCCTCCTGGAAGGCGTGCGCGCGGCCGCCGGCCTGGCGCCTGCCGTCGTCCTCCTCGACCCGAGGACGCGACCGCAGGGGCTGGCCGCGTGGCGGCGCCTGGTGCCGGTCGTCCTCCTCGGCCTCGGGGTGCACGTCGTGGCCGCGTGGATGCAGTTCGCCGGCGTCCTCGGCACCACCTACACCCAATCGGGACGTGGGCGGCCATCGGGGCTCTTCCACCACCCCATCCAGCTCGGGTTCCTGTTGCTGGGGGCGGTGCTGGCCGTCGCGGTCCTTCATCTGCAGGGCAAGCTGAGCACGGCCCGCGCCTTGGCGCTCGCCCTGGTCTTCAGTTGCACGATCCTGATCAGCACGCACCGGACCAGCCTGGTCGTCCTCGTGCTCATCCTGGCGGCTTGGGCGCTCACCGCCCTGCTGAGGAAGGCGAAGGTCCGTCGCGGCAACCTGGGCTGGGGGCTGGCCGGCGTCTCCGCCCTGCTGCTGGCGGCCGCGTTCACCTACCCTTGGTGGCAGGTCTCGGCCACCCGGGCTTGGGCCGGCATGGTCGACGTCATCCAGGTGGCCGACCTCGATCCGTCGGGGGACTCCTTCCTCCGAGGCCGAGGGCAACGGTGGCGGACCACCCTCGACCAGATGGAGACCGGTGGCTTCCCCATGCTCTTGGTCGGCTACGGTTACCAGATCGTGGATCCGCACACCGACTACCTCCGCCTGCCGCTGGTCCACGGCATCCTCGGCAGCGTCCTCCTGCTCGCCTGTCTGGCATGGATGGCGCTGGCCGTTTTCCGGCCGGCCGAAGGCCTGGGTCGGATCTGGCTCCTCGTCACCTTCGCGGCGATGGCCGTGTTCGCGACCACGGCCAAGCCCACGAGCTACCCCTCCTTCATGTGGGCGTGGACCCTGGTCCTGTTCCTGAGCCAGCGAGCACCACGCCAGGACAGGCACCTGAGCTGATGCCGTCGCTCGATCCCTCCCCACCGCTGATCACCGTCGTCGTCCCCGTGTTCAACGACGCACCCCGCCTCAGGAAGTGCCTGGCCGCCCTGGCGCGGCAGACGGGTGCGTCCGTCCCCAGCTTCGAGGTCGTCGTCGGCGACAACGGCTCCACTGATGTCATCGACGAGGTGCTGTCCGAGTTCCCGCAGGTTCGCCGCGTGCTCGAGCCCCGTCCTGGCTCGTACCAGGCGAGGAACGCCGCGGCAGCGGCAGCGCAGGGGGTATGGCTGGCGTTCACGGACTCGGACTGCGTGCCGGCGGACGACTGGTTGTCCTGCGCGGCCGGTGCCCTCCGGCGCGCCCCTTCGATCGACTTGTTCGTGGGGGAGATCGACCTGTTCGACGAGACCGAGGACGGGCAGCGGCACGAGGCCGTGAGCGCGTACGAGCAGGCGACCTCGTTCCAGCAGAGGTACTACGCCATGGTCTACGGGTTCGGACCCACCGCGAACCTGTTCGTGCGCGCCAGCGTCTTCCGGAGCATGGCGGGCTTCGATACCGATCGCCGTTCCGGTGGCGACAAGGAGTTCGGCCAGCGGGCGACACGGGCCGGTCACCGGCTGGCCTACGAACCCACCATCCGCGTGGCGCACCCGATGCGGTCGCAGGTCGCGGCGCTGGAGGACCGGGTTCGCCGGCTCGTCGGCGGTGAGTCCTTCGCCGCCCGAGAGGACCCGCGCAGGGCCTGGCTGGACTGGCTGCGCTACCTGGTGCTGCGACCGATCCGCGCGTCCATTCTCATCCTCCGGAACCGCGACCTTCGCTTGGCCCAGCGGCTGGCGGCGTTCACCGTCATCCCCAGGGTGGCGATGTGGCAGATCCACGAACGCATCCGGCTCATGGGGGGCGGCGAGCCACGTCGCTGACCGCCAACGATCAGGAGTCCTGCATGCATGTGCTCATCATCGTCGAGAACCTGCCCGTCCCCTTCGACCGGCGCGTGTGGTCCGAGGCCTTGGCCCTGCGCGACGCGGGCCACGAGGTCAGCGTAGTGTGCCCGCAAGGACCTCAGCACCTGCCTCGGCACGAGGTGCTCGAGGGCATCGAGGTCTGGCGGCATCCGCTCGCTGAAGCGCGTGGCGGCACGCTCGGCTACCTGCAGGAGTACACGCAGGCGCTGACGTGGGAGACGCGGCTGGCGTGGAAGGTGTGGCGGAGGAAGAGGTTCCAGGCCATCCACATCTGCAACCCGCCCGACCTCCTATTCCTCGTCACGCTCCCGTTCAAGCTCATGGGCGTCCGGGTGGTCTTCGACCACCACGACCTCGGGCCTGAACTCTTCGTCGAGAAGTTCGGCCGGCGGGAGCCCTTCCACACCCTCCTCCGCCTGGCCGAGCGGCTGACCTTCCTCACGGCAGACCACGTGATCAGCACGAACGAGTCCTACGCCAAGGTTGCGGTCGAGCGCGGCAAGAAGCCCGCGAACGCCGTCACGATCGTGCGGAGCGGGCCCGACCTCCGGCGCTTCGCCCGGCGCGAACCGCGTTCGAGCGACGGCGAGCTCGTCGTCGGGTACATCGGCGTCATGGCCGAGCAGGACGGCGTGCACCTGCTGCTCCACGCCGCTCGCCTGCTGGTCGAGCAGGCACGATGGCCCGGCCTGCGGTTCGTGCTCGTGGGCGACGGCCCATCGCGAGGCAGCCTGCAGGCGCTGTCCCGGGACCTGGGCATCGAAAGGCAGGTGACGTTCCCAGGGTTCCTGAGCGGAGAGCCCTTCCTGGACGCCTTGTCCACCTTCGACGTCGGCGTCTGCCCAGACCCGAAGAACCCTTACAACGACAAGTGCACGATGAACAAGGTCCTCGAGTACATGACCTTGGGCGTCCCGGTCGTCCAGTTCGACCTAGTGGAGGGCAGGCGATCAGCCGGTGACGCCGCGCTGTACGCTGGTGAGTGCAACGACCCAGCGGACCTGGCCAGGTCCGTCGGCGAGCTGCTCGACGACCCCGACCTGCGAGATCGCCTCGGCTCGGCGGGCCGTCGGCGGATGGAGCAGACCCTGGCCTGGCATCACCAGGCGCCTCGGCTGCGAGCCGTCTACGAGGCGCTTCGACCTTGACCGCTCCCGAGCCCGGCAGCTCGCGGCGATGGGGCGGCGGGATCGCCTGGGGCCTGCTCGCGTTCCTGGTCGTCGTCGGCTTCTTCGTGCGGCCAGGGTTCGCGCTGCTGGGCACCTGGCTCCTGATGTTCATCGCCGACCCTCGCTGGCAGCGACCGACAGCCGGGCACACGATCGTCTGGATGACCTTCGGCCTGGGCGCCTTGCTCTACGCTGGGCCAGCCTGGGTCGTCGAGGGCGCGAGCGCGAGCAGCCTCCTGACCTCGCTGCAGGTGGGCCTTGCCTTCGCCGTCCTCGGCTGCGCGATCGCATGGCGCCCGGCCCGACCTTGGGTCGGCGGGGCTGGGCACCGGGCTGGGGTAGTCGTCGGAGCCTTGGCCATGGCGGCTTTCAGCACCTTCCTGGTCGTGGCCGGCGCCGCCCGCGCTCAGGGCTGGGACCAGCACCCCAACCTCTGGGCTGCCCTGGCCGTCTGCACGGCCATCGCCGGCCTGACCTTGTTCGCACGGGGTGTCCGGGCGTGGGCGTGGATTCTCGTCGCGGCCTGCAGCGTCTACGTGCCGCTGCTGGCCGGATCCCGGACCGCCCTGCTCGCCGGGCTCGCGGGTCTCGTCGTGCTCGCACTCCAGCGGGTCGGGGCCGGCGCCCCTCGACGGCAGGCGGTGTGGGCCGCCGTCGGCGGCCTGCTGGTCGTGGGCTCGCTGGCCGTCCTCGCCTTCGGCCGGACGTCCGGGGGGCAGCGATGGCTGGCCTGGGGAGCACAGCCGTCAACCAACCTCGTGCTCGCCTCAGAAGCCCTGACCGCTTCGCCTTGGGTCAGGGTGCACGTGGACGTGGCGGTGAGCGGCACCCAGGACGGGCAAGCGCGGTTCCGCATCGCCGCCACAGCCGCCAACCAGCTCGCACGCCTGCACCAGAGGGTCTTCCTCCAGCCGGGCGCGACGTACGCCCTGACCGTGGAGTACGCCCCGGCGACCCCGCCCGACGCGGGCATCCACGCGTTTACCGAGGGTGGGGGGCGCATCAGCGTGCGACGGACGGGCGAGGTCGAGGTTCTGCGCGCGCCGCCCACACTGCTCGAGGCGAACGTCATCGAGCTCGACGACGGCTGGGTGCGGCTGACGTTGACGATGGGGCACACCGGCCCCGACCCGCTCACCTGGCGCTTCGGGATCGCCCCTTCCCTGCTCGGGGTGGCGGGCCAGGTGGTCGAGGTGCGGCACGTCCGCCTCAACGCAGGTGACGAGGCCCTGCCGTACGCACCGACGACGCTGGCGGACCGGACCCAGGCCCTGGCGAGCCTGTCGGCCGAGCAGCGGCTGGGGTACGTCGCGGCGACCTGGGCGATCATGCCAGGGCACGGGTGGTTCGGGCACGGCCCGTCCGCCGACTTCGCCACCCTGGTCAGGGCGCACGACCCGACCCTGCTTGGCCCCAGCGACAACCCATCGCATCCGCATAGCCTGCCGCTGACGGTCCTGGTCCATCTCGGCTCGATCGGTCTGATCGGGCTCTCGCTCATGGCCTTCAGCGTGGTCGCCCTGGCACCACCCGGACGACGCCAGGCGTTGCTGCCGGTCGGGGCTGCCGCCGTCGTCCTGAACCTGGGGGACGTCACGCTCTTCTCGGGCGGCACAGCCTACGTCGTGCTGGCCATGGTGATCTGGCTGCACGCTTCCTGGCCACGTACCTCAACCCAGGGCGACCCGATCACGCCGTAGGCACCACGTGCGAGAGTGGTGCGTGCGCGAGCGCGTGCCATCGCTTGACTACATCCGCGGCCTGATGGCCGTGGCCGTGGCCGTCATGCTCTACCACTACACCGACTGGAGCCTCGGGGGCACCGCTGGGGTGCTGTCCAAGCTGGGCATCTACGCCGTGTCAGTGTTCTACGTCCTCAGCGGACTGAGCCTGACGCTAGCCTACCGCGAGCGGCTCGGCGGTGCCGGCCTGGCGGCCTACGCGGTGCGACGGGCGTTCCGCATCGCGCCGCTGTTCTGGCTGGCCACGACCGCCACCTTGGCGATCGGCCTGGCCCGCAGCGTCGCCCGGGGCGCGACCTTCGTGGTCGATCCGCTGCGCCTCCTGGCCAACTACTCGCTCACCTTCGGCTTCCACGCACCCGATGCGTACTACGCCACCGGCGCCTGGTCGATCGGCAACGAGATCGTGTTCTACGCCCTGTTCCCGCTGGCGCTGTGGCTCCTCGGCCGCGGTCTCGTCGGCCGGACGGCCCTGACCACCGTCGCGCTCGGGTTGCTCGCCCTCTTCGCCTTCCGCTTGCTCTCGCCGACGGGGACGCTGGGCGAGCAGTGGCTGGGCTACATCCACCCCCTCGGCCAGTTCCCGTTCTTCGCCGCCGGCATGCTGGTGGCCCTGCTACAGCCCCGCCAGGACCGCTCCGGTCGCGTGGGCTTCGCCCTGCTGGCGCTGGCCGCGGTCCTGCTGTTCGTCCTGCTGCCCCACGAGGGCAACCGCATCGGCCTGGTCGTCGGGGTCGACCGGCTGGCCTACACCGCGGCCTGCGTGGCCGCGGTCGCCGGGGTGTACCTGGCCGGCCTGCGCCTGCGCGGCGTGGCGCACCGGCTGTTCGCCTTCCTGGGCGACACCTCGTACTCGATCTACCTGCTCCACCCCATCATGGCCTTCCCGATCGGCCAACTGACCGAGCGCCTCGGCGCGGATGGGCCGACCACGCTGGCGATCCACCTGCTGGTCGGGACGCCGCTGACCCTACTGGCGGCCTGGCTCAGCTACCGCTTCGTGGAGCAGCCGGGCATCCGCCTCGGCCAGCGGGTGGCGTCGCGTTGGAGGAAGCGTCAGGCCGCCCTGCGACAGGCTGGGCCGGCGTGACGCTGCGCTCGATCCTCACCAAGGCCGGTCAACGGCTCCGCTCCCCCTTCCTCAAGGAGTTTCTGGGCTTCGGCGGCTCCACCGTGGCGGAGCGCGCCTCCCGCCTCGCGGTCGGGCTAGTCGCGGCCGGGCTGCTCGGTCCGGTGGTCTGGGGCCACTGGTACCTGCTGAACCTGGTGCTGCGCTACGGCGCGATGGTCCACCTGGGCGCCGTCAACGGCATGAACCGCGAGGTGCCGGCCGCCCGCGGCCGGCAGGAACCGGAGGAGGCCGAGGCGCTGCGGCGTGCCTCGCTGGGCTTCGTGCTGCTCTCCTACGTGGTGGCGACGAGCCTGCTCTGGCTGTTGACGACACTGACCGGCCACTCGCTCAGCATCCCCGGCCTGCTGCCGACGCTGGTGCTTCTCGGCGCCCAGCAGCTCTACGGCTTCGCCGTCACCAGCCTCAAGGCGCAGGCAGCCTTCCCCAAGGTCTCGCGGCTTCAGCTCGCCTCGGCGCTGGTGTACCCGCCGATCGTGCTCCTCGCCTCCTGGCGCTGGGGGCTGAACGGCTTCATCCTCGGCCAGGTCGCGGCGTACACCATCCTCTGGGGGATGGCCGCTTGGGTGGACCCGCGCATATACCGCTGGCGGCTGGACTGGGCCCGGTCGCGCCACCTGATAGTCGTGGGCTTGCCGATCATGCTAGTTGGCGTGCTCGACGCGCTCTTCGCCACGGTGGACCGTTGGGTCATCAACGCCTTCCTGAGCCCCGAGGCCCTGGGGCACTACTCGCTGGCGATCCTCACGATGGGGGCCGTCGGCATGCTGCCGCAGGTCATCTCCCAGCAGACCTACCCGCGGATCGCCTACGCCTGGTCGGCCCACCGCGACCCCGCGGAGGTGCGGCGCCTGGCGGCACGGCAACGGCGGCTGGCGTTGACGGTGGTGTCGCTGCTGGTCGTGCCGATGGCGATCGCCGCGCCGTGGCTGGTCCGGCAGTTCCTGCCGGCCTACACGCCCGCCATCCCCGCGCTGCTGGTGGTGCTGGCCGTGCCCTGGGTCAACTGCTTCGGCCAAGGCTACGGCACCGTCCTGCACGTGTTCGGCCAGCAGCGCTGGTACCTCGCCCTGTTCGCCACCGCCATCCCGGTGAACGCGGTGGCCTCGGTCCTGCTGGTGCGACAGTTCGGCCTGGCCGGGGTCGCGGCCGCCGGGCTGGTCGCCTACGCCTTCCTGGCGGTGGGCCGGATCGTCCTCGGCCGGCACTTCCTGCGGCGGGCCGAGGCGCGGATCGCGGCGGGCGAGGCGCCCTGACTCAGTCGACCGGGATCTCGCCGACGACGTGGTGCAAGGCGAGCGGCGTGCCGGCCGGCAGGTCGACCTTGGCCTGACGGCCCAGCACCGCGGTGAAGTGTCGTGGATGCAAGCCGGAACCGGGTCGGACGACCCGCAGGTTGTCCTCGCTGAAGGTGTCGCCGGCTTGCATCGTTGCCGCCACGAAGACCGACCGGCCGCGGCTGGCCGCCTTGCGCGATGCCTCGCCGAGCCGGTAGGCGGAGGAGCCCAGCGCCTGCTCCGCCATCCGCACGTTCTCCACCAAGGTCCTGAACTCCTGCGGCTCCATCGAGAAGCTGGCGTCGATACCCCCCGCGGCACGGTCCAGCACGAAGTGCTTCTCGACCAGGACGGCACCGAGGGCCACCGCGGCCACCGCAACGGCGTGCCCCATCGTGTGGTCGGACAGCCCGACGGGCACGCCGAACACCTCCCGCAACGAGGGGATGGACCGCAGGTCCATCTCGTCGATCGGGGCCGGGTAGGCCGAGGTGCACTTCAACAGGGTGACGTCCTGCCGCCCGGGGCCCAGCACCTCCAACGCCAGCTCGATGTCGGCCAACGAGGCGATGCCGGTGGACACGATGACGGGTCGGCCGGTGGCGGCGATGCGCTCGCGCAGCGGCACGTGGTGGATCTCGAAGGAGGCCACCTTGTAGATCGGCGCGTCCAGCGCCTCCAGCAGGTCCACCCCCTCGACGTCGAAGGGGCTGGAGAAGCAGCTCAACCCGAGCGACCGCGCGAGGTCGAACAACTCGCCGTGCCAGTCGTACGGCAGCTCGCCCTCGGTGAACACCTCGAAGGGTCGGCGCCCCTTCCACGGCCCGTCGGTGCGAGGGCCGAAGAGCCCGGTATGGAGGTCGAGGGTGAGCGAGGAGGCGCGGTAGGTCTGCAGCTTGACCGCGTCGGCCCCGGCCTCGGCCATGGCGTGGATGGTGTCGCGGGTGCGCTCGAGGTCGCGCCCGTGGTTGCCGGAGAGCTCGGCGACGAGGAAGGTACGGGGAGGTCGGGGTTCAGGCATCGAGGTCGTCCTTCGCGGATCCGATGGCGCGCGCTGGCACGCCACCGATGATCAGATCATCGCCAAAGTCCTGCGTGACCACCGCGCCCCCGGCGACCAGGCAGCCGCGCCCGATCGTCACCCCTGCCGTCACCACGGCGTGACCGGCGATCCAGGTGCCGCGGCCGATGTGCACCGGCTCGGCCCGGAAGCCGCCGAAGCGGTAGGACCCCGCCTTGCGCAGGTGGTTGCTGGCGACGATGACGGCGTGGTTGCCGATCAGGACCTCGTCCTCCAGGTGGATCTCGCCCTGGCCGAGGTAGCTGCCGAAGCCGATGTACACGTGATGGCCGACGGTCAACCCGTTCGGGTGGTAGATGAACGCCGCCGATGCCACCTTGAAGTTGTCGCCATGCGCCCGGAGGAAGGGCTCGTACAGGCGCCCGCGCTGGCGGTCGCCGGCCGAACCGTCCGGCACGAAGGCGGCGCGGAGCTTCATCAGCCGTCGTTGGGCAGGCGTCATCCTCCTCATGCGTCGGCGTAGGCCTGCCACCGGTCCAGGCTGGCGAGGACGCGCTCGGGCACGTCGGCGGCGAGGTGACCGCCCACCGCGTCGACCATGGCCGCGCGGGCCGCCGGGTCGAGGAGGAGGCCGTCCAAGGTGGTGACGATGCTACCAGGTACGATCTCGTCGGCGACGCCGAGGTGGCGTCCGAAGCCGTGCCGGGTGACCTGCTCGGTGATCGCCTGCTGCCGTGCATGGATGGAGATGGCCAAGAACGGCGTCCTGGCCGCGATGCACTCGTAGCGCGTCAGGCCGCCGCTGATGACGGCCAGTGAGGCACGGCGGAGCGCGGCGTCGAAGTCGAGGGTCCCTTGGTCCACCACCTGGAACCGTCGGCCGAAGGCCGACCTCAGCGCCTGGCCCCGCGGGTTGCTGGCGCCGACCACCACCAGCACCTCCGCCGCCAACGGCATCCGCAGCAGGTCGCGGCAGGCCAGCTCAGTGAGGCCGTGGGGGTCGGCGCCCCCCATGGTGACCAGCACCACCGGGGGGTCGTCCTTCGCCTCGTCGGGGGGCGCGAACAGGCTGGGGCGCACCACGATCAGGTTCCAGCCGAGCAGGCTCAGCCGGGGAAGGTGGCCAGCCGGGTGCTCCTGCCGTGTGGGAGGCCGGAACTCGGGGGTCAGGCTCACGTGCTCCACCGCGCCGGCGGCCGGCGGCCCGAACATCCGGTAGGCCACCCGCAAGCTGGGGACGAACGGTAGCCAGGCCAGGACCTCGGCGTCCTCGTCCGGCAGGTCCAACAGCAGCGCCCGCAGTGGGGTCGCCGCACGCAAGCTGGCACCTAACCCCTGCTCGTCGAAGCCGGTGGGAACCACGCTCACACCGTCGGGGACCGACGCCGGCCGCGGCGCGCCCAAAGGGAGGTAGACGACGGCCGGCTCGCCACGGCGCGCGGCTGCGGCCGCCATCGTCATGGTCCGCACGAGGTGCCCCCAGCCGATCGCCGGGCCAGCGCTCGTCACGAACGCCAGACCGCTCATCGCAGGCGCACCTTGACGGCAGCCCGGACGCGGCGTGCGAGGTCCTCCGCCGCAGCGAGGTCAGGCCCCTTCACCAGCACGTGGCCGATCCGGTCCGTTCCCTTGCGCAGCAGGTTCACCTCGTCACCCGGCTGGGCCGAGAGGCCCAACTCCAGCACGTCGGGGTGGTCGTTCACCCAGCCCGCGACCACGAACCGGTCCAGCACGCCGTCAGCAGGGGCCTCGAGGATCAGGGCCGCGCAGGCATGGCGGGCCGGGGCCCCGAGCACCGGCCGCTCACCGACGGCGCTCCGTAGGCTCGCCTCCACCCAGTCGATGCCGGTGAACACGGTCGTCAGCTCGGGTAGGCAGGTGGCGCCGATGCGCGCGCCGATCTCCAGCAGCATGGGCTGGCCATCCTCGGTGAGGATGACGTCGACGTTCGCGGGCCCGTCTCGGATCCCCAAGGCCTCCACTGCCCCTGCGATGACACGCTTGAGCTCGTCCTCATCCACGCCCCGACCCTCGAAGGGGTAGGAGTGCCCGGTGGGCACCATGTAGGGTGGTGCGCTCACCTGGTCGTTGTGCAGCAGCACCAGCTCGCACTTCCCGGCCACCGAGAAGGTCTGCGCCCCGACCTCGATCCCAGGAACGAAGCCCTCGATCAGGAGCGGGCCGCTGCGCAGGTACTTGCTGGCCTCTCGCACGGCCTCGCCGAGTTCGGCTTCGTGGTCGACCTTGACCACACCCCGGCTCCCCGAGGAATCCGTCGCCTTCACGACGCAGGGGATGCCTACTCGACCCACCGCGACCAGAGCCTCGTCGAGGTCCCTCGCCACGGCGAAGGGTGGCTGGGGCACGCCGGCAGCCTCCCACCGCAGCCGCGCCAGGTCCTTGCGACTGCAGGTGGCCGCCACCTCCACGTCGACCCCGGCAAGCCCCAACGCCTGGTTGACGTAGCCGATCGTCGGGACCGGGAGATCGGATTGCATCGTCATGGCGCCGTCGACCTTCTCGTCACGCGCCACGGCCAACACACCTTCAAGGTCCACGATGTCGACGGCGTACGCGCGGTCGGCAAGAGCCATCCCGGGTGCGGTAGACGACCTGTCGACGGCCACGGAGCGCCAACCCAGCCGTCGGGCCGCTTCGATGGCAGGGACCTGCCCAATGCCCGCGCCCACAATCAGGACGGTCCTAGTCTTGGCCACGGCGGCGCTCCTTCCATGCGAACTTGAACTCTGCCACTTCCCAGTCTTCGAGGTCGTCGATGTCGTGGGCCTCGAACTCCGACACCTCGAAGGGTAGGCAAGTCGATCCCATGAGCGTGCGGCGGTCCCGCAGGCCATCGCTCCTGACCACGTAGAACTGCCCCGCATCATGGAACTTGGGGCGCAGGTCCTGTGTCCGCGAAGCAACGCCACCGCCAGGCACCATCACAAGCCTGCCGTCCTCGGTCACCTCGAGCGCACGTTCGATCGGGTGCCGAAAGCGCTGGACGCTGACCATCGAGTCGTGGCTTCCCTGCTCGAAGAGGCTCACAGCCCTGGCGATGGTGCCCGGCTCCAGCAAGGCCGCCGTCGGGAGCACACAGACCAGGACATCGCGCCGCAAGGTCTCGGGCAGCCGGTCGAGCGCTTCCACCATCACCTGGTGCAGGGTGGCGTGGTCATCGCTGTTGGACGCACTTCGCTCGAAAGGGACCAAGGCGCCAGCCTCCTCGGCCACACGTTTGATCTCAGGGTGATCGGTGGACACCACGACGCCGTCTACGGCGCCTGAATCCAGCAGGATCCTGACCACGCGGGCGATGATCGGCACGCCCGAGAAGGGGCGGATGTTCTTGAGCGGTATCCGCTTGCTGCCCCCGCGTGCAGGGACGATGGCCAAGGGCCTCATGACCGTGACGACAGGAAGCCGATGACCGCGTCGACGACCCGGGCGACATCGCCATCGGTCATCGCCGGGAAGATCGGCAGCGACAGGCAGGCGTCGTAGAAGGCCTCGGCCTTGGGCGCCAGCCCCTTGGTGAAGCCCAAGCGCTGGTAGAAGGGGTGGTAATGCACAGGCAGGTAGTGCACCTGGACCCCGATGCCGGCGGCACGCAGCGCGTCGAACAGGGGCCGCCTGAGGCCGGCGTCGCGCAACCGCACCACGTACAGGTGCCAGCCGGGTTCGGCGTACGGCCGCCGGCCAGGCAGGCTCAGGGGATCGAAGTCGGAGAAGGCCTCGTCGTACAGGGCCGCGATGGCGCGACGGCGGGCGATGAAGGCGTCCAGTCGGCGCAACTGACTGGTGCCCAAGGCAGCCTGCACGTCGGTGAGTCGGTAGTTGAAACCGAGGTGATGCTGCTCGTACCACCATGCGCCCTCGTCAGGCCGCTCCATCTCGTCAGCCGCCTTGGTGATCCCGTGCGTCTGGAACAACCGCGCCAGATGCGCCAAGTCGGCGTCGTCGGTCAGCACCGCGCCCCCTTCGCCGGTGGTGACCGGCTTGACGGGGTGGAAGGAGACCTCGGTGGCATCCGCCAGGGTGCCCACCGGTCTGCCCTTGTAACTGGCGCCGAAGGAGTGCGCGGCGTCAGCCAGTAGGCCGACGCCGTGACGCGCCGTGATCTCGCGAAGCGCGTCGTAGTCAGCAGGATGACCCGCGAAGTCGATGGCGACGACGAACTTGGTCCTGTCGCTCAAGGCTTCTTCGACCCCGGCTGGGTCGATGTTGCCCGTATCCGGTTCGATGTCGACGAACTTCACGGTCGCGCCTAGATAGAGGGCGGCGTTGGCCGTCGCCGCGAAGGTCAGCGGGGAGGTCACCACCTCATCGCCAGGTTGCAACCCGGCGGCGAAGTACATGGCGTGCAAGGCGGAAGTCCCGGAGTTGACCGCCACCGCATGCTTCGCGTCGGCGACTCTGGCGACCTCTGCCTCGAAGGCCTTCACGGCAGGCCCTGTGGTCAGGAAGTCGCTCTTCAGGACCTCGATGACGGCCGCTATGTCGTCGTCGTCGATCCATTGCCGACCATAGGGCAGGAACTCAGCCATGGCCGATCATGGCCCTCAGCTCGTCAACACCCAGCCACACGTCGTTCGTCTCGCTGGTGTAAGCGAAGCCCTCAGGTACAGGCTTCCCGTCCAGATGATGGCTGGTCCACCAACTGAACTCGGGCTGAATCACGTAACAATCACCCACATCGACGGTGCGGCGGGCATCGTCGACACTGATCATCTCCTCGTGGAGCTTCTCGCCGGGACGGATGCCAACGAACTCCAGATGCGCCTCCGGGGCGATGGCCTGCGCCAGGTCGGTGACCCGCATGCTCGGGATCTTCGGGACGAACAGTTCACCCCCATGCATCCTCTCCAGGCTGGCCAGCACGAAGGCAACGCCCTGGTCAAGGGTGATCCAGAAACGGGTCATGCGCTCGTCCGTGATCGGCAAGATCCCGGACTTCGCGCGGTTGAGGAAGAAGGGAACCACCGAGCCGCGGCTGCCGACCACGTTGCCATAGCGCACCACGGCGAAGCGGGTGCTCTTGCTGCCTGAATAGGCATTGCCTTGCACGAACAGCTTGTCACTCACCAGCTTGGTCGCGCCGTAGAGGTTGATCGGACTACTGGCCTTGTCAGTGCTCAGCGCGACTACGCGGCTCACGCCACGGTCGATGCAGGCGTCGATGACGTTCTGCGCTCCATGCACGTTGGTCTTCACGGCTTCGAAGGGGTTGTACTCGGCGGCAGGCACTTGTTTCAGTGCTGCGGCGTGCACCACGGCGTCTACGCCGTCCAGTGCTCGGTAGAGCCGCTCCCGGTCGCGCACATCGCCGATGAAGAACCGCAGACGCGGTTCATCGCCGAAGTCCTGGCTCATCTCGTACTGCTTCAACTCGTCGCGGCTGAAGACCACAACGCGGCGAACAGTGGTCTGGTCCAGGATGGCCCGAGTGAACTTCCGGCCGAAGGAGCCGGTTCCGCCTGTGATCAGGATCGACTTTCCATCAAGGAAACTCACGTTGGATGAACACTCCTCACTCGCAGACTAAGCCTTGGGAGCCCTGCAGTAGTGATGGAGACAGGATACCCCTGACGGCTGCGTGAGTTGACCAGCTAGCTCGCTGTAGACCGGGCCGCGGCGAACCACCGCGCCGTTTGGGCCAACCCCTCCTCCAGCCCCACCACAGCCCGGTAGCCAAGCACCTGCTCCGCTAGGCTCACGTCGGCGCGCGAGTGCCGCACATCGCCGGGCCGGAAGGGGCCGAACTCTGGTCGAGCCGTACGCAGGTCATCACGCGAAGGGTCCAGCACCAGCAGCGCGCCTCTGATCGCCTCGAAGAGATCCAGCAGGGTGACGCTATCGCCGCAACCCACGTTGTAGACACGGTTCAGCGCCTGCTCATCCTCCGTGGTCGCCGCCAGCAGGTTAGCGCCCACCACGTTGGCCACGTGCACGAAGTCGCGGGTGGTGAGGCCGTCGCCGTGGATGCGGCAGGGCTCGCCTCGCACCAGCGTCTCGATCCAGGCCGGGATCACCGCGGCGTAGGCGCCCTTTGGGTCCTGGCGCGGCCCGTAGACGTTGAAGTAGCGCAGGCCGACCGTGTCGAGGCCGTAGCCGGCGTGGAAGGCCTGAGCATAGAGCTCGTCGGCGGTCTTGCTGGCGGCGTAGGGCGACAGCACCCTGCCGAGTTGCGACTCCACCTTCACTGGCGCCGGGTCGTCGCCGTAGCTGGCGCTGGAGGCGGCGAAGACCACCCGCGCCGGACCGCTGCCGCGGTCGCCACCGGCGGAGCGGGCTGCCTCGGAACGGCGGGCCGCGTCCAACACGTGCAGGAACCCGGTGACGTTGACGTGGTGGGCCAGCAGCGGGTCCTCTAGCGAGGCAGGCACCGAGACGAAGGCGGCGTGATGCAGCACGACCGACACGCCCTCCGCGGCTCGGCGCACCGCCTCCTGATCGCGCAGGTCGGCCTCGACGAAGCTGAAGCGGCCGGCGGCCTCGGCGCCGACGGCGGCCAGCACCTCGTCCAGGTTGCGCCGATGGCCGGTGGCGAAGCTGTCGAAACCCACCACCCGCTGTCCAGCGCGCAACAGGGTCTCGGTCAGGTGCGAGCCGATGAAGCCGGCGGTGCCGGTGACCAGGAAGGTGCGGGGGGAGGCGCGCAGGCCGGTGATGGCAGGAGCGTAGGTGTCGCTGGCTTCCAGCAGCTCCAAGACGTTGGTCGGCGGGACGGGAAGCGACATGTGGTCATCATCGCCTCCGCCGGTCCGGGCGCAGGTGACCGACGACCCAAGCCAGGGCCGACGCAGCCATGGCGCCCAGGCGCCGTGCCGACCGCACCACGCCGCCGCATGGCCCAGCCGTATCATCGAAGACACCCATCTCGCCTGCAAAGCAAACGCGAGACAGCGAGGAGCCCGAGGCACCCCATGAATGTGACCATCATCGGCACCGGCTACGTCGGACTCACCACCGGCCTGGCCCTGAGCTACCTAGGCCACGACGTCAGCTGCATCGACACCAATCCACACGTCGTCGAGCGCCTGCGCGCCGGCGAGGCCACCATCTACGAACAAGGCCTGACCGAGCTGCTGGCCGAGGTCAAGGGCCGCATCCGCTTCGGCACCAAGATCCCCCCACTCAAGGGTCGCGGCGTCGTGCTCATCGCCGTCGGCACGCCCACCCGCCCCGACGGCGACGCCGACCTGCAGTACGTCGACCAGGCTGCCCGCGACGTCGCCGGCGCCATCCAGCCCGGCGCCGAGCTGGTCATCGTCAACAAGAGCACCGTGCCCATCGGCAGCGCGCGCCACGTGGACGGCATCGTCAAACGGGCCTTGGAGGAGCGGGGCGTTGACGCCGCCGTGGCGGTGGCCAGCAACCCCGAGTTCCTGGCCGAGGGCCGCGCCATGCACGACACCTTCTACCCCGACCGGGTGGTCATCGGCGCCGACGAGCCATGGGCCGTGGCCATGCTGCGCCAGCTCTACGCCCCGCTGCTGGAGCAGACCTTCGATCCGCCTCCAGGCACCCCGCGGCCGGAGCGCTACCCCTTGCCCAGCCTCATCACCACCACCGCCACCAGCGCCGAGCTCACCAAGTACGCGGCCAACAGCTTCCTGGCCACCAAGATCAGCTTCATCAACGAGTTCGCCGGCCTGGCCGAGCGCGTCGGCGCCGACATCACCCAGGTGGCCCGCGCCATCGGCCTCGACGAGCGCATCGGGCCACGCTTCCTGGCTGCCGGCATCGGCTGGGGCGGGAGCTGCTTCGGCAAGGACACCCGCGCCATCATCGCCACCGCCGAGCGCTACGACTACCCGATGGAAATCGTGCAGTCCGCCATCGACGTCAACCAGCGCCAGCGCCTGCGGGTGGTGGAGAAGCTACAGGACCACCTCAAGGTGCTGCGTGGCACCACCATCGGCCTGCTCGGTCTGGCCTTCAAGGGCGGCACAGACGACCTGCGCGACGCCCCAGCCCTGACCTTGATCGAGCACCTGCAGGCACGCGGCGCCGTGGTGCGCGCCCACGACCCCATCGCCATGCCCCACGCCAAGGCACGGCATCCCGAGCTGGCCGTCAGTTACCACGACACGGCAGAGGAGCTGGCGCACGGCTGCGACGCCCTTGTGCTGGTCACCGATTGGAACGAGTACCGCCACCTTGACTGGGCCAAGCTCAAGGAGGCCATGCGCGGCGACCTGCTGCTCGACGCGCGCAACCTGGCCAGCCCTGAGGCGGTGCAGCGGGCGGGGTTGAGCTACGTGGGGATCGGGCGGTAGCAGAGGGTCAATCCTTTTGCCTATCGTTCGTCGTCTCGAGCCTAGAGCACGTGGGGCAGCCGTTCGGGGTCGAGTATGTTGGACTCCTGGACATGTCAGAAGCTTTCAGCATCTTGACATCATGGAGGGCTGGTATGATGATGCTCGACATGAGGACGACCCTGACCCTCGAGCCAGATGTCGCCAAGGCCTTGGAACATGAGATGCGCCGCAGCGGCCTCGGCATGAAGGTCGTGGTCAACGCCGCGCTTCGCGCTGGGCTCGGTCTCAGCGGTGGCCCTCCGGCACCCAAGCCGTTCAAGGTCGTCCCTCATGACTTCCAGATGCGCCCCGACATCGACCCGAACAAGCTCAACCAGTTGTTGGACGAGCTGGAAGTCGAGGCCTGGCTGGCCAAACAGCAGCGATGATCGTCCCTGACGTCAACCTGCTGATCCACGCCTACAACCCGCGCTCCTCCGACCATCCGCGCGCTCGGGCATGGCTGGAGTTCGTACTGGGCGATGCACGAACGATCGGTTGGACATGGGTGACGCTGCTTGGTTTCATCCGCATCTCGACCCAGCCACGGATCATGGGGCGACCCCTCACGGTGCACCAGGCCTGCGACCACGTCCGCAGCTGGCTCGCCCAACCCTACGCCCTGGTCCTGGAACCTGGCCGCCGCCATCCTGAGATCCTCTTCGGCCTCTTGGAGAGCATCGGTGCCGCCGGCGACCTCACCACCGACGCCCACCTAGCCGCCCTTGCCATCGACCACCAAGCCGAGTTGCACTCCACCGACGCTGACTTCGCCCGCTTCCCCGGACTCAAGTGGCACAACCCGCTGCGCAGTAGCTAACCTCGCGGCCCGCACGCCAGCGTCTACACTGACCTCACCCAACACGCGCTGAACGCCACGCAGACAAGCGCGCTGCAAGGGGGGCGAAAGCGTGACCGACGCTCCGTTGCTGGACGCCGTCAAGAACTACCTGAACGCGGGGCAGGAGCTGCGGGTCATCCAGCGCCGCGTCTACCTGCTCTTCCTCGGGCTCGTTGCCCTGGGCACCGCCGCCTACATGGTCTTGCCTACACCTCTACTGGTCGAGCCGCAAGCGACCCTGATCCGCCTGATCGTGCCCATCGGCCTGGCCATCGCCGTTGGCAGCTTCGTCGCGCTATGGCGCTTCCCTGCCACCCTGCGCGTCGTCGAACTGGTCATGTACGGCAGCAACGGGGCCCTCGTGCTTGGCGCCTTCGCCATCGGCCTGACGCTGGCCGAGACCGAACTCCAGATGCAGGTCGTGCTCGGCTCGCTAGCCCTATGGTCACCCTTGGCGATCCTCCTTGGCTTCCTGGTCTTCGGCAGCCGCGGGGGCCAGTGGGCGGCCGCGGGCTACCTTCTCAGCGCCATGGCCATCGTGTCCCCGGTCATCGCCGCCGTCGTGCTGGTGGCCCTGGTCTTCGCCTTCGCCAAGGTGGTGGAGCGGCAGACGGGCGCTCGCGTGGCCGCCGAGACGGTGGCCGGCTACGCCTACACCGACGTGCTGACCGGCCTCCCCAATCGCCTGGCCTTCAACGCCGCCCTGGAGCGGGGCATCTCGCTCTCCGAGCGGCAGGGCACCCGCATGGCGGTGTACTTCATCGACCTGGACGGCTTCAAGCTGGTCAACGACGAGTACGGGCACCAGGCGGGGGACCTGTTGCTGCGCGAGGTCGGCAGGCGTCTACAAGGCGGCCTGCGTCGCTCGGATCAGGTCGCCCGCATCAGCGGCGACGAGTTCACGGTGCTGTCCTTTCTGACCGAGGAGGAAGGGGTCGCCGCCCTGGCTGAGCGCCTGCTTGCCGCCTTCGAAGCGCCCGTCGACCTGGGCTCCGCCGCCGTGGAGGTGGGTGCCAGCATCGGTGTCAGCCTCTTCCCCCAGGACGCTCGCACGGCCGACGAGCTGCTGCTCCAGGCCGACGCCGCCATGTACAAGGCCAAGGCGGCCGGGCGACGCCGTTGGAAGGCCTACACCCCAGGCGAGGAACACGATCACCTGGCCGAGATGGACCTCGGCGAAGCCCTGCGCAAGGCCATCGACAGTGCGGATCTCCACCTCGCCTACCAGCCCTTCTTCGACCTCCAGGACGGTCGCCTGGTGGGTGTCGAGGCGCTGGCGCGCTGGCACCACCCCGAGCTGGGCGAGGTGCCACCCCAGGTCTTCCTCGCCCAGGCCGAGCGCCATCAACTGGGCGCGGCCCTGGGCGAGCACCTGCTGCAGCGGGCCTGCGCCCAAGCCAAGGCCTGGGTGGGACCCGGGATGCCGGACCTGCGGGTGAGTGTGAACCTGGCGCCCGACCAGTTCGCTGCACCGGGTTTCGTGGACCGGGTCAAGGAGGTGCTCGAGCAGACCGGCCTCTCCCCCGACCGGC
>CAYXJZ010000029.1:0-20121 GCA_964465355.1 uncultured bacterium
GCCACCGAGCGGCTGCTCGAAATCGCCGCCAACTACTCCGGCGAGGGGGCAAAGCACCAGGAGGAGGATCTGAGCTGGCGCGAGCTGCCGGTCAACAAGCGGCTGGAGCACGCGCTGGTCAAGGGCATCACCACCTTCATCGAGGCCGACACCGAAGCGGCACGGCAACAGAGCGCGATGCCGATCGAGGTGATCGAAGGGCCACTGATGGACGGCATGAACGTGGTCGGCGACCTGTTCGGTCAGGGCAAGATGTTCCTGCCGCAGGTGGTCAAGAGCGCGCGCGTGATGAAACAGGCGGTCGCCTACCTGACGCCCTACATCGAAGCCGGCAAGCAGGCCGGCAGCCGCGCCAACGGCCGCATCCTGATGGCCACCGTCAAGGGCGACGTGCACGACATCGGCAAGAACATCGTCGGCGTCGTCCTTGGCTGCAACGGCTACGAGATCATCGATCTTGGCGTGATGGTGCCAGGCGACAAGCTGCTCGACGCCGCGGTGGCCGAAGGCGTGGACGCCGTCGGCCTCTCCGGCCTCATCACCCCCTCCCTCGAGGAGATGGTGCAGGTGGCGCGCGAGATGACCCGCCGCGGCATGGACCTGCCGCTGCTGATCGGCGGCGCCACCACCTCCCGTGCCCACACCGCCGTGAAGATCGCGCCCGCCTACCATGGGCTGACGGTGCACGTGCTGGACGCCTCGCGCGCGGTCGGCGTGGTGGGCAGGGCGGTGTCGGAGGAGCAGCGCCCGCTGCTCAGGCAGGAGATCGCAGACCAGTACGCCACCCTACGCCAGCAGCACGCGGCCCGCGACACCGCGCGGCAGCTGCTGTCGCTGCGCGAGGCCCGCGCCCGCGCCGCCCGCTTCGAGGACTGGTCGCACGTGCTGCGGCCCACCGACCCCGGCGTGCACCTGCTCTCCCCCTACCCGCTGGCCGACCTTGTCCCCTACATCGACTGGGGTCCCTTCTTCCTGGCCTGGGAGCTGGCGGGCAGCTACCCCAAGATCCTGGACGACGCGGTGGTCGGCCCTCAGGCCCGCGAGTTGCACGCCGACGCCCGGGCCATGCTCGACGCCTTGGTGCGGGAGGATTGGCTGGAGGCGCGCGCCACCTTCGGCCTCTTCCCCGCCGCCGCCGATGGCGACGACATGGTGGTCTACGCCGACGAAGGCAGACAGGCGACCGTGGCCCGCATCCCTACCCTGCGGCAGCAGACCGCCAAGCGACCCGACCAGCCCAACCTGGCCTTGGCCGACTACCTGGCGCCCGTCGGGTCCGGCGTGGAGGACTGGCTCGGCGCCTTCGTGGTGTCGGTCCACGGCGTCGAGGAGCGCGCCAAGGCCTTCGAGGCGGCGCTGGACGACTACAGCGCCATCATGCTCAAGGCCCTGGCCGACCGCCTGGCCGAGGCCATGGCCGAGCGGCTGCACCTGCTGGTGCGCACCCGCCACTGGGGCTACGCGCCGGACGAGCAGCTCTCGACCCAGGAACTGGTGCGGGAGGCCTACCGCGGCATACGCCCTGCGCCCGGCTACCCCGCCTGCCCCGACCATCGCCCCAAGCTCGACATCGTGCGCCTCTTGGAGGCCGACCTCAGCACTGGCGTGGCGCTGACCTCCTCCCTGGCCATGACGCCGCCTGCCTCGGTGGCCGGCTTCTACCTTGCGCACCCCCAGGCGCGCTACTTCGGTCTGGGCAAGATCGGCCGTGACCAGGTCGAGGACCTGGCGGCACGCAGGGGCGAGACGGTGGCGGAGAACGAGTATTGGCTGGCGCCGGCCTTGGCTTACGAACCCGACGTGGCGGAGGCATGAGCGCCTGCCAGGCTCCTCTTAGCGACTAAGCGATCCTCTGCAGCCCATCCTTGGCAACGAGGGTCAAGAGCTTGAGCGAAGCTCCTTGGGGTTGCTTCTCCCCGCGCTCCCATTGACTCACCGTACTAGGCGTCACGTTCAGGTACCGCGCGAACACCGCCTGGCTCACGTTCGCTTGGAGGCGAAGCAGGCGAATCTGCTCCGGCGACATGGGCTCCACCGGTGTCAGACACATCTCGTCGAAGGTGCGCATCACCTGCTTGTCGAACAGGCCGGCATCATGCAAACTGGCGGCGGTTTCGTGGACCGCGGCGAGCGCCTCACTCGTGTATCCCTTCATGACTTTAGCCATCGTAGACAACCTCCATGATCGCCTCAGCGTTCAGCGCCTTCTCGAGATCGGCGTCCGTCATCCGAAACATCTCCTTGGCGAGCAAACGAAAGCCTCTCAGGTCCCGATCGTTGATATCCGCTCGATCACGCTTCGCAAAGCCATAGACGAAGAACGCGAGATCCCCCTGTCGGAGGAGGATGATCACCCGATAGCCGCTGGAGCGCCCTTGCCCCCTCCGCGGAAGCCTCTGCTTGACGATGCCGCCGCGCAAGTCCGCGTCGATGAGTCCGCGGCCAACTCTGCCAATGGCATCACGCAACGCATCGTCGTCGATGCCTTCCGCCAGCGAGTAGCGAGCGAACCACTTGGTCTTGAACACCCTCATCGGCGGCGTGTGCCAACTGCATCCACTATAGCACTCAGTGCTAGGATAAGAGTGGCGACCCCGTACATCGGAAAGCTGAGGGACCGACCTGCATGGCCACAAAGGTGGCTCAGGTCCATGGTTTCGGTGGCTGCCGAGAACTCCGCAGGTAGCTGCATGAGCGAAACGTAGCAGCGCCCAACTACCTCATGGCCACGAGATGGGCAATCGCCTAGCCCAACACCTCGCCCAACCAAGCCCCGATGTTCACCCGGATGGGCATGAAGTAGAGGTCGACATCGTGGTCCTCGGCGAAGCGCAGGGCGTCGGCCGCGAAGCGCTGGTGCCAGAGCAGGGTGGGTTCGAAGCCCGCCGGGAAGACGGCGCGGTTGCGCGTGGTCCAGTAGCGCTGCGAGGCCTCCGAAGTCACGCTGGTGATGCCCCAGAACACCGGCACGCCGACCATCAGCTCACGCCACATCTGCAGCAGCCGCAGGTCGAAGAAGGGCTGGCTGAAGAAGCCATCGGCCCCGGCATCCAACTTGCGCAGCGCGTAATCGCGCTCCTGCACGAAGTTGCTGCGGTAAGGATCGAGGGCGGCGTAGACCTTCCAGTCCGGGTGCTCGTGCTTGAGCTTGCGGATGACCTGCACCGCGTTGGCGCCGGTCACCGGGTGGCGCATGTCGTCAGGCGGGTCGCCGGTGACCACCACCACTTCCTTGATGCCGGCCTCGACCAGGCCGGCGGCAGGCAGCCATGGCCGATGGGGTTCCACATCCATGGCCCGCACATGGGGCACCACGTCCCAGCGGCATGCCTCCATGCGCCGGATGTCCATCGCAGCATCGTGAGCCCGGTAAGGGAAGCGGGTGAGGTCGGGCACGTTGAGCAGACCCACCCGACTCAGGGCGCCGACCTGCTGCACCTGCGTCTCGATGGCGGCCGCATCGCGAGGGACGAGTTCGACGGAGAGTCGCACGCGGGGCAGCCTACCAGTCCACACGGCACCGGGCCGAAGCGGAGCGTTCGGCCACCCCTAAGCGGTGGTCGTCCTCAGACCGATGACCGCAAACCTACCTCCGGGTAGAGGCGAGAGAACTTCGCCCGAAGGTAGCGCGTGTACGGCTCGATCTCCAGGTCCCTGCCGGTGGCCAGGCGGATCAGCTCGGGAACGCGCTTCAGGCGACCGTGGCGGTAGACGTTGTGACGCAGCCAGTCGTGCAGGGGCCCGAACTCGCCTTGCTCGATGGCGGCGGTCTGGTCGCCCAGCTCGGCCTCGGCTGCCGCGAAGAACTGCGCAGAGAGCACGTTGCCGAGGGTGTAGCCCTGGAAGGTGCCGCCCACCAGGCCGGCGTACCAGTGGACGTCCTGCAGCACGCCTTCGCTCAGCTTGCTTGGGCGTAGGCCGAGGTCGGCCTGGTAGCGGGCGTCCCAGGCCTCTGGCAGGTCGCGCACGGCCAGGCTGCCCTGCAGCAGCTCGCTCTCCAAGTCGAAGCGGATGATGACGTGCAGGTTGTAGGTCAGCTCGTCCGACTCGGTGCGGATCAGGCTGCGGCCGACGCGGTTGACGGCGCGGTAGGCCTGGTCGACGCTCACGCCTTGCAAGGTCGGGAAGGCCTGCTGCAGCCTTGGCAGGGCGTAGGACCAGAAGGCGCGGCTGCGGCCCACCTGGTTCTCCCACAGGCGCGACTGGCTCTCGTGCACCCCGGCCGAGACACCGCTGGCCATGGGTGTGCCGTCAAGAGTCGGGTCTACGCCTTGCTCGTAGAGGGCATGACCGGTCTCGTGCAGGGTGGAGAGCAGGCCTTCGGTCAGCTCCGTCTCGCGCAGGCGCGTGGTGATGCGCACGTCGCCGTGGGCGATGCGCATGGCGAAGGGATGCGGCGAGAGGTCCTGCCTGCCGCGCTGCAGGTCGTAGCCGAAGGCAGTGGCGAACTCGAGGGCCGTGGCCAGCTGTTGCGCTGCCGGGTAGGGCCCGGGGGGCAGGGACGGTGGCCGCGGGCTGGCGGCGACGGCCTCCACCATCGGCACCAGTTCGGCGCGCAGGCTGTCGAACAGCGGCCGCAGGGTGGCCACCGAGGCGCCGTCGTCCTCCTGGTCGATCAGGGCATCAGCAGGGTGCTCGAACTCGGGGAAGTAACCGGCGTAGCGCAGCGACAAGGCCACGCCGCGCTGCAGATGATCGGTGACCAGCGAGAAGTCGTCCTGCGCCCTTGCCTGCTGCCAGGCCTGGAAGGCGGCCGATGCATGGCGGGCTGCCTCGTCGGCGAAGGACGGCGGCACCCGCTGAGCACGCTCCAGGTCGCGCCTGGCCACCGCGAGCAGGTCGCGCTCCTGCTCATCGGCCGCACCTTCGCTCTCGGCGGCCTCCAGGTCGCTGCGCAGGCCTTGGTCGACCGAACGTTCGTGGGCGAGCCGCGACAGGGTGGCCAGTTGCTGGCCGCGCGCCTCGGCCCCGCCTGGGGGCATGTTGACGTGCTCGTCCCAGCTCAGCAACGAGGCAGCGGCGCGGAGGTCGCCGATCTCGCGCAGCCGCGTGAGCAGGCGGTCCATGGCTCGTTCGGATCGGGAAGGCATGGGCCAGCCTACCGCTTCGGCCTTCCCTCCCCTACCGGCCACCGGGATGATGGCCTAGACCCTGTAGGTAGGCCCTTAGGCCCATGCCACCTCGGCCGATCTGCCATGATCCGATAGCACCCCATCGCAGGACGGGAGGAAGCGCCATGTCGTCCATCACCTCTGGCCAAGCGCAGCAGTACGGCGACAGCAGGAAGCTGGCCGCCCGCGCCCGACTGCATAGCCAGTACACGATCGCCGAGACGCCTTGGTTCACCTGGGTCGCCGAGAACCTGCCACTGAGACAGGGCGACCGTGTGCTGGACGTGGGTTGCGGTCCCGGCTGGTTCTGGGAGGCGGCCGCAGGCAGCTTGCCCAAGGACCTGGATCTCGCGCTCACGGACCTGTCGCCCGGCATGGTGCAGGAGGCTCTGCTTCGCTGTGCGCCGCTTGGCTTCGCCCAGCTCCGGGGCCAGACCGCCGATGCCAGCGCCCTGCCCTTCGAGAGCGGCAGCTTGGACGGCGTGATGGCGATGCACATGCTCTACCATCTGCCCGACCCGGGCTTGGCGATCGCCGAGGCGTTCCGGGTCCTGAAGCCTGGCGGGTTCCTGGCCGTGACGACCAACGGCATGGGCAACATGCGCCAGCTGTACCAGCTCACCACGGTGTTCGATAGCGAACCGTCCGATCCGGCCGCCGCGGCCTTCGGCTTCGGCGACGCCGAGCGGCTGATGCGGCGGCGTTTCGGCGAGGTCACGACGATGCGGCACGCAGCGAGGATGCTCGTGACGGAGCCGGACGACGTGTTCCTCGCGCTCACCTCCTATCCGCCGGGTGAGGGGGCGAGCGCGGAGCAGCTCGCCGCCTTCCGCGCGGTGATCGATGAGGCCTTCCGCCGCGGCGATGGCGTTCTGGAGGTCGAGAAGGAGGTCGCGTTGTTCCTGAGCCGGAAGGCAGCGTGACGGCCGATCAGCTTGGCAGCACGTAGAGCAGCATCAGCAGGAAGTGGCAGAAGCTGCCTGCCAGCACGAACAGATGCCAGAGGCCGTGGTAGCCGAAGACGCCCGGCCATGGATCGGGGCGCTTGCGGGCATAGACCACGGCGCCGAGCGAGTAGAAGGCGCCACCGACGGCCAGCCAGATCAGGCCTCCTGCGGGGAGCGCCTGCCAGATCGGCACAATGGCGACCATGATCATCCAACCGAGCATCAGGTAGAGCGCGGTGGACAACCAGCGCGGTGCGTTGATCCAGAACAGCTTGAAGATCACGCCAAGCAGGGCGAAACCCCAGGCCGCGCCGAACAGGGACCAGCCCCATGCTGGGCTGACCGTCTGCAGGCTGACAAGGGCAAGGGGCGTGTAGGTGCCCGCGATGAGCAGGAAGATGGCTGCATGGTCCGCGATGCGAAGGCGCTCGACCACGGAGGGACGCGCCTTGATCGCATGCAAGAGGGTGCTGGCCAAGTACAAGGCCACCATCGAGACACCGTAGACGGCGAAGGCCGTCGTGCGCCAAGGCTCACCACCTGACAGCGCCAGCAGGACCACCAGCCCGGCGATGGACAACAAGACCCCGAAGCCGTGGCTGAGGGCGTTGAAGGGCTCTCGCAACCAGCGGCTACCCGGGGTGTTCGCGGGGCCGGCGTCCATGGTTCACTCTAGTCGCCCCAGGTCTGAGAAATCAGAGCCGTAGGTCCCGACCGGCTCAGGTCCCAACCGGATCAGCTCCCGCCCGTCGCCACCGGCGCGTCCTCGTAACTGACCCAGTCCGACCAAGACCCGGCATAGAGCTTGGCGCCGCGCACCCCGGCCGCCTCCAGCGCCATCAGGTCGTGGGCGGCGGTGACACCTGACCCGCAGTAGGCCACCACCGTGCCGGCCGAGGCGACCGCGGCGTAACGCTCTGCCAGGGCCGAAGGCTCGAGGAAGCGACCATCAGCCAGGTTCCCGACGAAGGGCAGGTTGACGGCGCCAGGGATGTGGCCGGCCACCGGGTCGATGGGCTCCACCTCGCCGCGGTAGCGCTCGGCGGCGCGGGCGTCGATCAGCGCAAGGTCCGGATCGGCCAGACGCGCGAGCAGCTCGTCACGGGAGATGAGCATGTCGGGGCGCAGCCTGACGACGAAGGTCGCAGTCCTCTGCGGTGCCGCTGCCTGCGTCAGCGCCAGGCCGGCCGCCTTCCATGCGGCCAGGCCGCCGTCGAGCACCTGCACCCGGTCGTGCCCCAGCCAGCGCAGCAGCCACCACAGGCGCCCAGCCATCATCCCGTCGCCCGCGTCGTAGACCACCACGTGGCTGCGTTCGTCGATCCCGGCCACGCCGAGGGTGTCGGCCAGACGCTGGGGCTCCGGCAGCGGGTGCCGCCCGCCATGGGCACCTAGGGGCCCGGAGAGGTCGTCGTCCAGATGGAGGTAGACCGCGTCGGGCAGGTGGCCCTGGGCGTAGGCGGCGCGGCCGGCGTGCACGTCGGCCAGGTCGAAGCGCACGTCGACGATGCGCAGGTCGGGACCGGCCATGAGGTCCTGCAGGGCTTGGAGCGAGATCCACGGGAGCATGGGCCAGTGTACGGCGGGTGCCACCAGGAGGGCGATAGCATGGCCGGGTGCCTCTGGTCATCGACAGCCCGGCCAACCCACGTCTCAAGCAACTGGCCAAGCTACGCGAACGCAAGGAGCGCGACCGCCTTGGCCTCGCACTGGTGGAGGGCGCAAGGGAGAGCCACCGTGCCTTGGCAGGTGGCTGGCCGATCCTGCAGCTGCTGAGCTGCCCTGCGCTGCACTCACCCGAGGCCAAGGAGCTGGCCCCCGAGCTGATCCAGCACAGCACCGAGCATTGGCTGCTCTCTCGGCCGGCCTTCGAGAAGCTCAGCTCACGGGAGCATCCAGACGGCCTGTTGGCCGTGGTCCAGCCGCCCCGGCGCTCCCTGGCCGAGTTGCGCTGGCCGGCTGACGCCCTGCTGCTGGTGGCCGACGGCCTAGAGAAGCCGGGCAACCTCGGTGCCCTGCTGCGCAGCGCCGACGCTGCGGAGGCCGACGCCGTGCTGGTCACGGGCAGCGGCACCGACCTGGCGAACCCCCAGGTCATCCGCGCCAGCATGGGCAGCCTCTTCGCCATGCAGGTGGTGGCCTGCGACGCGAAAGAGCTTCGGCAACGGCTGAAGGAGGATGGCGTACGGCTGGTGGCTGCGACCCCCTCAGCCGACACGCTGCTGTGGGACGCGGACCTGCGCGGTCCGGTCGCCATCGTCCTCGGCACCGAGCACGATGGCCTCGACCCGGCTTGGCTCGAAGCCGCCGACCTGCAGCTGAGGGTGCCGATGGGCGGCATGGCGGACAGTCTGAACGTGGCGACCACCGGCGCCCTGTTGCTCTTCGAGGCGCGGCGGCAGCGGCGAGCCCCGTAGACCGGGACCACTCGCTTAGATCGGGATCTTCTCGCCCGCCAGCACCGACTCGACGGTGGCGCGGAAGTCCTTGCCCTGCAGGGGCTTGAGGATCAAGGCCTCGGCCTTGACCATGCGCGCCATCTCGCGGGTGCCTTCGTCGTGCAGCGCCGTCAGGATGATGATCTTGGTGTCCTTGAGGCGGCTGATCTTGCGCATGCGGTCGGCGATCTGCAGCCCGGTCATCTGAGGCAGGTTGACGTCGAGGATGACCAGGTCGGGGGTGTTGGTCTGGAGCCATGTCAGCGCTTCACGCGCGTCGCCAACCATCGTCATGTCGTAGCCACTGGGGGACAACAGCAGGTCGAGCAAGGTGCGGTGGCCGGCGTGGTCTTCCACCACGAGCAGTTGAGGTGGGGTCGCCATCCCTGTCATGGTACGCCGCGCGGACCGGACAAGGCTAGCGGAACGCACAGACCTGTGGCGTCGTACACTGACCCCACTAGGGACGACGTGAGCGGCGGCCGCGCTGTCCAGGCCCACCGCACGTCTAGGAAGGGGCACGCATGCTCAAGGAGTTCCGTGATTTCATCAACCGCGGGAACGTCATCGATCTGGCCGTAGCCGTCATCATCGGCGGTGCTTTCGGGCAGATCACCACGTCCTTGGTCAACCAGGTCATCATGCCGCCGCTCGGCCTGCTCATCGGCGGTGTCGACTTCTCCAGCCTCGGCATCGTCCTGGCGCCGTCAGGCACCTACGCCTCTGTGGCCGCTGCGATCGAGGCCGGCGCCCCCGTCATCCAGATCGGTGCCTTCCTCAACACCGTCATCAACTTCCTCATCGTCGCCTTCGTCATCTTCATGGTGGTGCGCACCTACAACAACGCCCTGAAGCGCTTCCAGAAGGAAGAGGAGAAGACCGCCGAGCCGGCCGCTCCTCCCGCCGACGTGCAACTGCTCACCGAGATCCGCGACCTGCTCAAGCAACGCGCCTGAGATGAGCGGTCCGGCCCCGGTAGCGGACACCACTGGCGCGGCGCCGGCCTTGAGCCGCCCCATGGCGATGCTGTTCGTGGCGCTCGGTTGGGTCTGCATCGGCCTGGCGATCCTTGGGGCGGTGCTGCCCGTGCTGCCGACCACGCCATGGGTGCTGTTGGCCGCCTACCTATTCGCTCGTTCCAGCCCGCGCTTCCACGCCTGGATCATGGGTCACCGCTTCTTCGGTCCCATGATCCAGGACTGGCGCTCTGGGCTGGGGATCACCGCCCGCACCAAGGCCATCGCCATCACCACCATCGTGCTGAGCATCGGCCTGAGCATCTGGCTGGTGCCGATCTGGTGGGTTCGACTGATGCTGGCGACCGTGGCGATCGGCGTGCCGGTCTACCTGCTGCGCCAACCGACCCGACCGGCCGAGCGAAGGGCCCCCGTCAGTACAGGATGATGAACTCGACCTCGGCCGGCCCAGCCCGGTCGATGGTCCCGCGCGCCATGACACCGACCACCACCTGACCACTCATGCGCAGCAGCTGGTTGGCGAAGCTCTCGTCGCTCAAGCCGACGAAGACGGGGGTCTGCAGCTCATCGAGGCCGGCACGACGAAGGAAGCGGATGGCCTCGCCCCTGAGCTGGTTGATCCAGGCCCGCAGCTCATCCTCCCTGACAGGCAACTCGCTGTTGCCCACGTGGACGGGGCGGGAGAAGAGCAGCTGGCCGGTCTGGTAGAGGCGGGTGTTCTCGAAGGCCTCCACCGTCACCTCCACCCGCACCGGGTTGAACTGGTTACGCGGCGAGATGAGCCTGACCAGGTCGGAGCCCTCCGTCTCGGCGATGACCTCCACCAGGAAGTTGAACTGGTCGGCGCTGAGCACCACCTCGCCCGCCCCGAGGCGCGCGGTGTGGGCGCTGGCCTGACGCACGAAGGCGGCCAGCTCGTCGCGGGCAGCGTTGACGTCGGTGGCGTGCAAGGCGCCTGAGAACACCACTTGATCGCGTTCGAAGGTGATCTCGCCCGAGGCCACGCGGGAGAACTCCTGCTGCATCTCGGTGAGGCTCCTTGCCTGGTCGTCGAGGGCATCACGCAGCACCTCCACCTGGCCTTGGAGCTGTCGCACCATGTCGTTGCCGCTGATGATCTGCGCCTGCAGCGAGACGTTGAGCTCCTGCAGCGACTCGTTGCGGCCCACCAGCTCCTGGTTGCTCAGCACCAGCTGATCGTTGCGGGCCTGCAAGCCAACGTTCTCCTGCTCCAGGCTGGCCGCCTGCGCCACCAGGCGCTCGGACTCGGCCTCCAGGCCGGTGATCTCGGCGGCCAAGGCCGCAAGCTGCGCACCCAGCTCCTGGGTACGCGCCTCCAGCGTATCGAGCTGGGCCTGCGCCGCTTCGCGCTGGGCGATGGCCGCGTCGCGGTCCGCTGCAGCCGCCACGGTGGCCGCTTCGGCCACCAGGCGCGCCTGCTCGGCCAGCTCGGCGGCCGCCTCCGACTCGCGACGCAGCAGGTCGGCGGAGGCCAGCGCCGCCGAGGCCTCGGAGAGCTGCACGTCGAGTTGCAACATGCGCACGTCCGCGGCTTGCAGGCTGGCCTCCACGCCGCCCAGCTGGTCCTCCAGATCGGCCACCTCGAGGCGGGCCGCCTCGGCGTCATCCCTCGCCGCATCGGCTTCCATCCGAGCAGCGTCGGCCTCAGCCCTGGCGGCATCCGTCTCGGCCTCAGCCTGTGCGCGGTCCGTCTCCGCCTGCAGCAACTGGCCTTCGACGGCGGCCAGGTCGGCCTGAGCCGTGGCCACCGCCTGCCTCGAGGTCTCCAGCTCCTGTCTGGTGGCCTCGGCCTCCTCGAGCAAGGCGTCACGATCCGCCAGGGCCAGGTCACGGGCGGCCTCGGCCTCCTGGATGACGAGCTGGGCGTCAGCCAGGTCCTCCTGCAAGGTGGCCAGCGAGCCACGAAGCTCGCCCAGCTGGGTCTGCAGGAAGCGTTCCTGGTTGCGCAGGCCGGCCAGCTCGTCGGCCGTGCGCTGGGCGTTGACCAAGGTCTGGGTGGCGTTGCGGAAGGCAACGGCCAGCACACCGATGGTGGTCAGCATGATCAGGATGCCGGCTGCCACGCCGACGATCTGGCCGGTGCGGCGTGGGCGCCAGCCGAAGAGGGTGAGACGGCGCCGACCGACCCAGGTGCCGAGCCGATCGCCGGCGTAGGCGATGATGCCCGCCAGCAGGACCAGCAGGGCGACCAGGCCGAAGACGTAGGTCATCCGCCGTCCTCCCAGCTCACAGGCGGAAGTCGTGCCCCAGGTAGGAGGAACGCACGTCGGCGTCCTCGGCGAAGGCCTCTGGCACCCCGTCGAAGCGGACGCGTCCGTCGAACATCAGCACCACGCGATCGGCGATGGCCAGGGTCTCACGCACACTATGGTCGGTGAGCAGCACCCCGAGGCCACGGCGTTCCCGCAGACCGGCCACCAGCCGCTGGATCTCGCGGATGGACTTCGGATCCACGCCGGTGAAGGGCTCGTCCAGCAGGATGAAGTCGGGGTCGATGGTCAGGCTGCGGGCGATCTCGAGGCGGCGGCGCTCCCCGCCGGAGAGGGTGTCGGCGCGGTGATCGGCCAGATGATCGATCTGGAACTCCTCGAGCAGGGCCACCGCCCGCCGCCGCTGCTCGGCCCTGTCGATGTCCTGGAACTCCAGGATGGCCAGCAGGTTGTCGATCACGCTCATGCGGCGGAAGGCCGAGGGTTCCTGAGCCAGGTAACCGAGGCCGGCGCGGGCCCTGCGGTGCATCGGCCAGCGTGTCAGGTCCTCGGTGCCCAGCTCGATGCGGCCGGCGTCCGGCCGCACGAAGCCCACCATCATGTAGAAGGTCGTGGTCTTGCCTGCGCCGTTCGGGCCAAGGAGGGCCACGATCTCTCCGCGGGCAAGATGCAGGTCGACGCCGTCCACCACGGTGCGCCCGCCGTAGCGCTTGACCAGGCCGCTGGCGCGGAGCACGCGCCCATCGTCGGTCTTGGCGGGCGAAGCGAGCATGGGTGAAGACAGGGCTTCCTGCGGTGGGCCGCTGGACGGGGAAGGGTCGTCCTGGCCCGAGACCCCACCATCCATGGAGGTCCCACCAAGAACGACGCTCAGGAGCGGCTTCGGCACGCCCGACATGCTAGCACCGCATCCTGAGCAAGGGCTCAGTCAAGTCCTGGAGATCCAGACGGACGCCGATGAGGCTCAGCCTTCCAGGCTCAGCAGGTAGGGATCCTCGATGGCGGCCATCGAGGTGGCCATCGTCTGCAATGCCATTCACCCCTCCAGGCTCAGCAGATAGGGATCCTCGATGGCTTGACACACCCAACGCAGGAAGCGGGCGGCGGAGGCGCCGTCGATCAGGCGGTGGTCGTAGCTGAGCGCGAGGGGCATGACCAGACGCGCAGCGAAGGCCTGATCCTCCTCGTTCCATACAGGCTTCATCGCACCGCGCGAGACGCCGAGGATGGCGACCTCTGGCGGGTTGACGATGGGCGTGAAACCCGTGCCGCCGATGCCGCCAAGGTTGGAGACGCTGAAGTTGCCGCCGCTCATGTCGTCAGGGCTCAGCTTCCTGTCCCTCGCCTTGGCGGCCAAGGCGGCCAGATCGGCGGACAGCTCCAGCATGTTCTTCTTGTCGGCGTCCTTGATGACAGGGACCAGCAGGCCGTGCGGCGTATCCACCGCCACGCCCACGTTCACGTAGCGCTTGTAGACGATCTCCTGGCTGGCCACGTCGATGCTGGCGTTGAAATCGGGGAAACGCTTGAGCGCAGCGGCGACCACCTTGACCAGCATGGCGGTGGGCGCCAGCTTGGTGCCGGCGCGCTCGGCAGCGGCCTTGTGGCGCTGCCTCGCCGCCTCGAAGTCGGTGGCGTCGGCCTCGTCGAAGTGCGTGACCATCGGCACGGTGGACCAGGCCTGGGTCATCGAGCGCACCGTGGCCTTGCGGATGCCCGACATGGCGACGCGTTCGGTCTCGCCCCACCGGCTGAAGTCGGGCAGGGCAGCGGGCGCTGGCGCGCTGAGGGCCTGCCGACCGGCGCCGCTGGCGAAACGCTCCACGTCGGCAGCAGAGATGCGGCCCAGGATGCCGCTGCCGGTCACCTGGCGGAGGTCAACACCCTGTTCGCGGGCCATCCGGCGCACCGAGGGTGCAGCGGGGACGAGCCCGGGATGGACCTGCGCCACGGAGGGAGCAGGAGAACCGTTGCGGCGCGCCTCGCTGTCGGAGGTGGGCGACGGGGGCGTGGCCTTGGCGGAGGCGGCTTCCTTGGTCACCTGCTCGGCGCCCGACGACCCGGCTTCGGCAGCCTTAGCCGTCTTGGCGTCGACAGCGGGCTGGGTCTCACCGACGGGCTGTTGTTCGCTCGCCCCCTGCGGGTCGACGGTGATCATGACCTGGCCGATGCGGGCCTCGGTGTTGGCCTCGAGGTGGACCTTGGTGACCACGCCGGCCACCGTCGACGGCACCTCGACCACGGCCTTGTCCGTCTCGAGTTCAAGGACCGGCTGATCGACCTCGATGCGGTCGCCCTCCTTGACCAGGAGCGCGACGACGGTGCCGGTCTCGATGCCTTCGCCGACCTCGGGTAGCTTCAGTTCTTGAGGCACGTGCTGTCCTCTCTGTATGCCCTTTCGGCTTCGGCCGAAAGGGCCCATCATCCTCAGACGCTGAGGGGGTCGGGGCGATCCGGATCGATGCCGGCGGACGCGATGGCGTCGCGGACCACCTTGGCGTCGATGGCGCCCTCGTCGGCCAGGGCCGCCAGGCTGGCGACCACGATGTGCTTGCTGTCCACCTCGAAGAAGTCGCGCAGCTCTTCTCTGGCCTCGGAACGGCCGAAGCCGTCGGTGCCCAAGGAGACCAGGCGGCGACCGAGATGCTTGGCCAGACCGTCGGAGAGCAGCTTCAGGTAGTCGGAGGCCGCCACCACCGGGCCGCGACTGCCTTCCAGCGTCCGCGCCAGGTAGGAACGCCGCGGGGTCTCACCCGGGTGGAGCAGGTTCCAGCGCTCGGTGGTCTGGGCATCGCGCAGCAGGGCCTTGGCCGACGTCGCGCTCCACACCTGGACGCCGACGCCATGGTCGCGCTCCAGCGCCTCGGCAGCGGCCAGCGCCTCGTGCATGATGGCCCCCGAGCTCAGGAGCTGAACCTGGTGCTCGGCGTCGGGCAGGCCGCTCGGCCGGAAGAGGTAGAGGCCGTTCAGCACACCCTGCTCCAGCTCCTCGCGGCTCAGGTGCTCCGGCGCGGCCGGCTGCGGCTTGTTCTCGTTGCCGACGGTCAGGTAGTAGAAGACGCTCTCCTGCTCCTGCGCCATGCGCCGCATGCCCTCGCGGATGACGATGGCCAACTCGTAGCCGAAGCTGGGGTCGTATGCCTCGAGGTTGGGGATGGCGTAGGCAAGGAGGTGGGAGTGCCCGTCCTGGTGCTGCAACCCCTCGCCCGCCAGGGTGGTGCGGCCAGCCGTGGCGCCCAGCATGAAGCCACGCGCCCTGATGTCGCCAGCCAGCCACGCGAGGTCGCCGATGCGCTGGAAGCCGAACATGGAGTAGTAGATGTAGAAGGGCATGGTGTTCACGCCGTGGGTGGCGTAGGCGGTGCCGGCGGCGATGAAGGAGCTCATGGCCCCTGCCTCGGTGATGCCCTCTTCCAGGATCTGCCCCGTCTCGCTCTCGCGGTAGTACAGCAGGTTGTCCTTGTCCACCGGCTCGTAGAGCTGGCCGAAGGAGGAGTAGATGCCGATCTGCCTGAACAGCGCCTCCATGCCGAAGGTGCGGGCCTCGTCGGGGATGATGGGCACCACCAGCTTGCCCCATGCCGGGTCGCGCAGCAGCTTGCGCAGCAGGGCGACGAAGACCATGGTGGTGGACACCTCACGGCCACCGGAGCCGGCCAGGAACTCGTCGAGCATCTCGGCGTCGGGCGGCGCGATGGGCTCCGCCTTCACCTCACGGCTGGGCAGGAAGCCGCCGAGCGCTTCACGACGCTCGATGAGGTAGCGGGTCTCCGGGCTGTCGGTCGGCGGACGGTAGAAGGGGTACTTGGCGATCTCCTCGTCCTTGATGGGGATGTCGAAGCGGTCGCGGAAGGCGATCATCTCGTCCTCGTCGAGCTTCTTCTGCTGATGGCTGACGTTCTTCCCCTCAGCCGTCTCCCCCATGCCGTAGCCCTTGACCGTACGGGCAAGGATGACGGTGGGCGAGCCGACGTGGTTCACCGCTCGCTGGTAGGCGGCGTAGACCTTGACCGGGTCGTGCCCGCCGCGGTTGAGGCGGCCGATGTCGTCGTCGGTCCAACCCTCGATGAGGGCCTTGAGCTCGGGGGTGTTGAAGAAGTTCTCGCGCAGCTCGGACGCGCCGAAGGCGGCGTAGCGTTGGGACTCGCCGTCGATGAGCTGGTTGAAGCGCTTGACCAGCACGCCGTCGTCGTCCTTCGCCAACAGCTCGTCCCACTTGCTGCCCCAGGCCACCTTGATGACGTTCCAGCCGGCGCCGCGGAAGATGCCTTCCAGTTCCTGGATGATCAGGCCGTTGCCGAAGACGGGGCCGTCCAAGCGCTGCAGGTTGCAGTTGATGACCCAGATGAGGTTGTCGAGCCGCTCGCGAGCGGCGAACTTGATGGCGCCGAGGCTCTCTGGCTCGTCGGTCTCGCCGTCGCCGAGGAAGGCCCACACCTTGCCGCTGCCTGCAGGCTTGAGCTTGCGCGCCTCGAGGTAGCGGTTGAAGCGCGCCTGGTAGATGGAGAGGATCGGCCCGAGACCCATGGAGACGGTAGGGAACTGCCAGAAGTCGGGCATGAGGTAGGGGTGCGGGTAGGAGGACAGGCCTGGCTCGTCCTGCAGCTCACGGCGGAAGTTGCGCAGCCGCTCGACGTCGAAACGCCGCTCGAGGTAGGCGCGGGCGTAGATGCCTGGGCTTGCGTGGCCCTGGATGTAGACCTGATCGGCGTCGGCGCCGGCACCCGCCCCACGGAAGAAGTGGTGGAAGCCGACCTCGTAGAGGGTGGCGGCCGATGCATAGGTGCTGATGTGGCCACCGATGCCGTCGGACAGCTTGTTGGCGCGCACCACCATGGCCATGGCGTTCCAGCGGATGAGGTTGCGTAGGCGCCGCTCGAGCTGGAGGTCGCCTGGGTAGGCCGTCTGCTCATGCGGTTGGATGGTGTTGATGTACGGCGTGATCGAGGAGAAGGGCACCTGCACGCCATGGCGTTGGGCATGCTGTTCCAGGCGTTCGAGCACCTCGGTGACCCGGTCGGGTCCGCCGCTGGCCAGCAGGTAGTCGAGGGACTCCAGCCACTCGCGCATCTCGATGCGCTGCAGCTCGTCTCTCTCCTCTGGCGCCAACTGAGCCATGTCGCTGCTCAGGATGTCGTCTAGGACGTCAGACACGAAGACCTAGCCTCTCTGGAGCCGCGCGCAGCCTGTCACGGTCTCCTGGTCCGGCGATTGTACCGCGTGGGTCGCTCCAGAGCCGATCCACACGACCAGAGCAGCCGTGGGGCAGCTGCCGCCTCCCCTCAGACCGCTGGCCGGCCGTCGGGGCGGGTTAGCCTCAGCCGATGGACAAGGACGCCCCGTCCAACGACCCGAGCGACCTGCGCATCGACCTGAGCCAGCGGCTGCCACCCACGGTCGCCTCGCTGCTCGGCGGCCTGGCCTGGCGGGTGCTGTCGGCACCGAACGAGGCCGCCGCCGACGTGTCTCCCACAGCCGAGGTGGACGCCAGCGGCAGTCGCCTCCATCTGCGGGCGCCACCAGAGGCGCGGCGCTCGATCAGCGTGGAGGTGGACGCGCCGGCCGCGACGGCGGTCCGGGCCGAAGTGGTGGACGCCTTCCGGGTCAGCTTCGGCGACACGGGCCGAACCCTGCGCTACGACCCCTTGGCCGCCGCCCGCGAGGACGGTGCCGACTGGGAGCTGTCGCTGGCGCCGGGCGAGACCTTGGAGCTGTGGCTGCGCTGGGACTGAGCCGGCCTCAGGCCGAGCCGCCGAGGCGGCCAAGCACGCCGCGCACCACCGCCACGGCCCGCTGGGCGGCCAGCAAGGTGAAGCTGCGGAAGTCCACCTGCGCCTGGTGATCGGCCGTGTCCGAGATGCTGCGGACGATGGCCCACGGCACGCCCCAGCGAGCGCAGACCTGCGCAACGGCAGCGCCCTCCATCTCGGTGCAGGCGGCGCCGAAGCGTTCGCGCAGCTCGCTGACCCGCGCGGCGTCGGCCACGAAGGCGTCGCCCGACACGACGCGCCCGACCAGCACCTGCCCCCCGCCACCCACGGCCGCCTCGGCGGCGGCGTGCAGCAGGTCGCGCAGCACCGGATCGGCGGCCCATGCCAGCGGCTCGCCAGGCACCTGCCCTGGCTCGTAGCCGAGGCCGGTGACGTCCACGTCGTGTTGCAAGGCCTCACTGGCCACCACGAGGTCGCCCACCTGCAGCCGCGGGTCCACCCCGCCGGCCACGCCGGTGAAGATCACGGCCGCCGCCCCCTGCGCCAACAGCGCCTGGCTGAGGGCGGCGGCGTTGACCTTGCCGACGCCGCATACGGCCAGCAGCACGTCGACGCCGTCCAACCGCGCGGCATGCCAGGTGAAAGGCCCCTGGGCGCGGGCACTCGGCGCCTCGGCGGCTTGCAGCAAGGGCGCGATCTCCTCGTCCATGGCACCAACGATGGCCAGCGGGGCGGCTGCGGTGAAGCGACGGTCCACGCGGCGGCTCAGCCGGGGGTGTTCTCGTACACCAGCTTGCCGAGGTAGGTGCCACCCACCATGGCGGGCACGGCGATCGCCAGCATGAGCCAGTCCGTCGGGATGCCTTGGATCAGCTTGGCGATCTCGACGCCGAGCACCAGCATGCCGCCGGTCACCAGGGTCATGACCAGCGGCCTTTGCAGCTCGCGGCGCATGGACCAGAGCATGGAGAAGTAGCCGAAGAGCAGGTAGAAGCCCGCCCCCGTGACGCTGCGCAGGATGGGGTTGCCTGCCTCCTCCACCGGCACCGAGGCCTGCAGCACGATGAAGAAGACGGTGGCGATGGTCAGCGCGCCAGAGAAGCGGCCGGGCTTGCGACCCGACTTCGCTGGAGCAGCGCCTTCCTTGCCATCGGCGCCGGCCTTGGCCACGTCCTTGGCAGGCAGTTCGCCACGGCGGCGCGCCGCCGCATCGGCGCGGAGCTCCTCGCGCCTGGCCACCCGCTTGGCCCTGAGCTTGTCGATCTTGCGCGCCCGCGCGTCCTTGCGCTCCTGCTTCTCCTGTTCCACCTTGCGATCCTGCTTGGCCTGCGCACGGCGGAGCTGTCGGTTCATCATCCGCCCAGTCTACGCGGCGCTCGTGGCGGCCGGGCCGTCGCCGGGCGGCCGTCCGCGCCCCGGCAGGCGCAGGGCCGAGAACACGGACCGGCCACCGCGGCCGGTCTGGCATGATGAAACGCGACCACGGCCCACGGGGGTCGCAGCGGAAGGATCCGGCCCATGACGGAGCCCCACCTCGGTACGGCCCAACCCGAAGCACACCCACCGGGGTGGAGCGGAACGGGGCCCCAAGGCCGGCGCCTGGCCGCCGCCTTCATGGCCGAACTGGCTCATGAGCCAGGCCGCTGGTCGCTTGCCATGCAGCTCGTCGACGGCAGCGCCGTGGCCATGGACGAAGCCCGTCCCGGGCCAACGGCCAGCCTGATCAAGCTGCTGCTCCTTGCTGTTGCCCTCGATCCGGCCTCCATGGCCCCTGCGTGGGAGGAGCGCCTCGCCTTGCACGCCGAGGATCAGGCCGGCGGCAGTGGGGTCCTGAAGCTGCTCTCCCCCGGCGTGACGCCCACCTGGGGCGACCTGCTCACCTTGATGATGGCGCATAGCGACAACGTGGCCACCAACGCCGTGCTCAGGCGGCTGGGCGCGGACACCGTCCATGCCTGGGCCGAGGCCAAGGGGCTGCGCCACATCGGCGCCTTAGGACCTTTGCAGGTGCCAGAGGCCCGCCGCAGCGAGGCCCAGCGCCGCGGCCATGTGCCCGTCACCAGCGCAGACGAGATCGCCGCCTTGACCACCGCCATCGTCCGGCCAGAGGAAGGCTGGTTGCCCACCGCCGCCACCGAGCTGGCCAAGCGCACCTTGCGCGCAACGGCCTTCTTCGACGGGCTGCTACGGCATCCTTGGGCGCCGGAGGACGGCTGGGGCTTCGGCGCCAAGGGCGGCTGGAGCACCGGCATAAGGCATGAGGTCGCGGTGGCCTTCGACCCGGAAGGCCGCTGGGCCGGCACCCTGGCGGTCATGTGCCGGGACCACCCCGACCCACGCAGCCATCTCGACCACCCAGCCCTGCAAGCGCTCGGGCGGCTGGGTAGGCACTTCGCCGCCGCCGTCCGCCAGGTTCGGTAGCTGGCGTACCGTCGCAACAGCACGTCAGTGGGACGCCTCGGTGGCCCGGTCTGACATGATGAACCGCGACGGCGGCCCTTCAGGGCCGCATCGGAAGGAAAGCCCATCATGATCGAGCCCCGCCCTGAAGCTGTGCAGCCCGGCCCGGCGCAGGCCGTCATCCCTGACGCTCCCTCCTTGGAAGCCTCGTCCTGGGACGACCAGCAGCTCGGCCGGCTGGCCGAACGCTACGGCACCCCGCTGTGGGTCTACGACCTCGGTCTGGTGGACCAGGCGGTGGCGGAG
>CAYXJZ010000029.1:20221-31710 GCA_964465355.1 uncultured bacterium
CGCACCCACGAGCACATGGCCACCGGCCAGGCCACCTCCAAGTTCGGCCTCTCGCCCGATGCCGCGCTGGACTTGGCGCGGGAGGTGGCGGCCACCGGCCGCTTCGCCGGCTTCCACGTCCACGCCGGATCGCAGCTCACCGATCCCGCCGTGCACGCCGCCGTCCTCGATGCGCTGGCGCCGCTGTACGACGCCCTGCCCGAGGCCACCGAGCTGGACCTGGGTGGCGGCTTCGCCGTGCCCGGCTTCCCTTACGCCGACCTCGCCGAGATCGTCCGGGCCTTCCTCGAGCCGCGCGGCCTGCGCCTGCTGCTGGAGCCGGGCCGAGCCTTGGTGGCGCAGGCAGGCGTCTTGCTCACCCGCGTCCAGCATGTGAAGGACGGTGTGCGGCGGCATGTCATCGCCGACGCTGGCATGGCCGACCTGCTGCGGCCGGCGCTCTACGGCGCCCACCACCCGGTGCGCGCCTTGGCCGTTGGCCGCCAAGGTGGCGAAGACCGTGCCGCCGCAGACGGTGCCATCAGCGCCGCGCCAACCGATGTGGACGGGCCCCTGTGCGAGAACGCCGATCGCCTAGGCCAGGATGTGGAGTTGGGCGATGTGCGGTCAGGCGATCTGCTGGCCGTGGAGTTGGGCGGTGCGTACGGCTGGGCCATGGGCTCCTGGTATGCCTCCCACACCCGCGCTGCCGAGGTGGTCATCGACGACGGCGCTGCGCGACTGGAACGCCCGCGCGAGCCCTTGTCCGAACTATGGCGAGCGGAGATGCCGGTCGGCCTCGGTCTCGAGACCCCCGCCGTCCCGGCTCCGGCGTCGGAACCGGCGACCTGGCGCAGCCAAGGTCCTCAGGGCGCTCAGCTCGCCGCGGCCTTCGCGGCGGAGTTGGCCGGGGAGCCGGGCGACTGGTCGCTGTCGCTCAGCCTGCCTGACGGCAGCGAGGTGACCATGGGCGAGGAGAGGGCTGGCCCGTCCGCCAGCCTGATCAAGCTGCTGCTGCTCGGCGCGGCCCTCGATCCGGCCAACGCCGCGCCCGCCTGGGACCAGCGCGTGCAGCTCAGCGACGAGGATCACGCCACCGGCAGCGGGGTGCTGAAGCTGCTCTCCCCCGGCCTGAACCCCACCTGGGGCGACCTGCTCACCTTGATGATGGCGCATAGCGACAACCTGGCGACCAACGTGGTGTTGGCCCACCTCGGCGTGGAGGCCACCAACGCATGGGCCGCCGCCCACGGCCTGGCCAACACCCGCGTCAAAGGTCCGCTGCAGGTGCCGGACGAGCGCCGCACCCCGGCTCAGCTCCGCGGCGAGTACGCCACCACCAGCGCTGCCGAGGTCGCGACCCTCACCACCGCCATGGTCCGCCCAGAGCTGGGCTGGTTGTCAGCCGAGGCCGCCGAGCGCGCCAAGGGCACCCTGCGCGCCACGGCCTTCTTCAACGCGCTGCTGCGCCACCACGCAACACCACATGGCGGTTGGAGCTACGGCGCCAAGGGCGGCTGGCTCCCTGGCCTGCGCCACGAGGTGGCGGTGGCCTTCGACGAGAACGGCCGCTGGTCCGGCACCTTGGCGGTCATGTGCCAGGCTCATCCGGACATGCGCAACCACATCGACCACCCGGCCCCCATGGCCCTCGGCAGGCTGGGCCTGCACTTCGACGTTGCCGCCCGCGCCGCCGCCCGGACATCTGCCCAGGCTAAGGACGCCGGGACCGGCGTGCCGGCCTAGGAGCGCGTGCCGCCCCAACGCATCGTCGTCATCGGCTCCGGCTTCGGGGGCCTGGCCGCCGCCGCCCGCCTGGCCGCCAACGGCCACCAGGTGACGGTGGTCGAGGCCTTGGACAAGCTGGGCGGCCGCGCCTACGTCTTCGAGCAGGACGGCTTCCGCTTCGACGCCGGGCCCACCATCATCACAGCGCCTTGGATGTTCGACGAGCTGTGGCAGAAGGCCGGCCAGCGCCGCGATGACCACGTGGCCTTCCTCAAGTGCGACCCCTTCTACCGGATCTTCGACGCCCAGCACCGGCCCTTCGACTACAACGACGACGAGGCCTTCATCCTCAGCGAGATCGCCGGCCGCCGGCCCGAGGACCGGCAGGGCTACCTGGACTTCGTGGCCATGTCGCAGCGCATCTTCGAGAAGGGCTTCGTCGACCTGGCCGACCATCCCTTCCTGGCTGTGCGCGACATGCTGCGGGTGGCGCCCGACCTCATCCGCCTCCGCTCCTACCAGAGCGTCTACCGCATGGTGTCCGGCTACCTCGAGGACGACTTCCTGCGCCAGGTCTTCAGCTTCCACCCGCTGCTCATCGGCGGCAACCCGCTGGACGCGCCGAGCATCTACGCCATGATCCATTACCTGGAGCGGCAGTGGGGCGTCTGGTACGCCATGGGTGGCACCGGCGCGCTGGTGGAGGCGCTGGGGAGGTTGATCCGCGGCCTGGGCGGCGAACTGCTGCTCAGCGCACCGGTACGGCGCATCCTGGTGGACAGCGGGCCGGACGGCCGCCCGCGCGCCCGCGGGGTGCTGCTGCAGGACGGCCGCGAGATCCCCGCCGACGTGGTGGTGTCCAACGCCGACGTGACCCATACCTACGGCCAACTGATCGAACCGCGCTGGCGACGGCGCATGAGCGACCGCAAGCTGGCCGGCCTGCGCGACGCCATGAGCCTGGTGGTCATCTACTTCGGCACCAAGCGACGCTACGCCCATGAAGGCAAGCTGGCGCACCACAACATCCTGCTCGGGCCCCGCTACCAAGGGCTGCTGCATGACATCTTCCACAACCGCGGCGAACTCGCCAGCGACTTCAGCCTCTACCTGCACATGCCCAGCCTGGTCGACCCCAGCCTGGCGCCAGAGGGGCACGAGTCCTTCTACGTGCTCTCGCCGGTGCCCAACCTCTCCAGCGGCATCGACTGGCAGCAGCAGGCGGCCGCCTACCGCGACGCCATCATGGAGCACCTGGAGGCCCACTACCTGCCCGACCTGCAGGCCAACCTGGTCACCGAGCGTCTCATAGACCCACGCTACTTCCGCGACCGGCTTGGCGCCCGCCACGGCTCTGCCTTCTCGGTGGAACCTTTGCTGCGGCAGTCTGCCTACTTCCGGCCGCACAACCGCTCCGAGGACATCGCCAACCTCTACCTGGTAGGCGCTGGCACCCACCCGGGCGCCGGTCTACCGGGCGTGTTGTCGTCGGCCAAGATCGCCGAAGACCTGATCGAGGCCGCCTCCTCCGTACACTGAGCCATGATCAGCCATCCAGAACGGCGCTTCCTGACCGACGCATGGCATGAGGCCGGCGCCACCTTCGAGGTCACCGAACCGGCCACCGGCTCGGTGCTCGGCGTGGCCGCCGACTGCGGCGAGGCCGAGGCGCGCAGCGCCATCGACATCGCCCACCGCGCCTTCCAGAGCTGGCGCCAGACCACCGCGTTCGAGCGCAGCAAGATCCTGCGCCGCTGGTTTGAACTCATCATGGAGCAGCAGGACGACCTTGGCCGCAGCATGACGCGCGAGATGGGCAAGCCGCTGCGCGAGGCCAAGGGCGAGGCGGTGTACGCCGCCAACTTCGTCGAGTGGTACGCCGAGGAGGCCAAGCGCGTCTACGGCGAGGTCATCCAGCAGCATGTGGGTCACAAACGTCTGCTGGCCCTGCGGCAGCCGGTGGGCGTGGCCTACGCCATCACACCTTGGAACTTCCCCGCCGGCATGATCACCCGCAAGGCGGCGCCTGCCCTGGCCGCCGGTTGCACCATGATCGTCAAGCCCGCCGCCAAGACGCCCTTCACTGCCCTGATGCTGGCAGACCTGTGGCTACAGGCTGGCGGCCCTCCAGGCACCTTGCAGGTGCTCCCCACCACCCGCAGCCGCGAGCTCACCCCCGTGATGATGGCCGACGCCCGCGTGCGCAAGCTCACCTTCACCGGCTCCACCGAGGTGGGCAAGCTGCTCTACCGCCAGTCGGCCGACACCATGAAGCGCATGTCGCTCGAGCTGGGCGGCCACGCGCCCTACCTGGTCTTCGACGACGCCCACCTTGACCACGCGGTGCGCGAGGTGCTGGCCTGCAAGTTCCGCAACGCCGGCCAGACCTGCGTCTGCACCAACCGCATCTACGTGCAGGACGGCATCTACGACGCCTTCTCCGAGGCCTTCGCCAAGGCGACCGAGGGCTTGGTGGTGGGCGACCCGCTGGACGAGGCCACCGACATCGGGCCGCTGGTGGACGCGCAGGGCCTGGCCAAGGCCGAGGAGCACGTGAACGACGCGGTGAGCAAGGGCGCCAAGGTGCTCACTGGCGGCGCGGGTTCCGGCGGCCTCTACTACCAGCCCACCGTCCTCAGCGAGGTGCAGCCCGGCATGAAGGTGCTCACGGAGGAGACCTTCGGGCCAGTGGCGCCCATCGTGCGCTTCAGCACCGAGGCCGAAGCCGTCGAGCAGGCCAACGCCACCCCATACGGCCTGGCCTCCTACCTCTACACCCGCGACATCGCCCGCGCCCTGCGCGTGACCGAGGCGCTGGACTACGGCATCGTCGGTGTGAACGACGGGGTCACGGCCTCGGCCCACACCCCCTTCGGCGGCGTCAAGGACTCCGGCCTCGGCCGCGAGGGCGGCAAGTGGGGCATCGAGGAGTACCTGGACGTGAAGTACGTGTCCATTGGCTTGGGCGACTGACCGCCATGCGGGTCCGTCGCTCGGCGCTGCGGACCCAGACCTGCAGTTTGACCGCGGGCTTAGCCTGGTCAAACTCCCAGCCCTTGACGCGCCCATAGGGGCGCGTCAAGGGCCAACGACCTGCACCACCACCGCCACGTTCTGCCGCCTCCCCGTGCGTGGCGTCACCACCGTGGCGCTGATGCGCTGGCCGCCCAGGCGGGCACCGGCAGGCACGTCGACGCGCAGCGTCACGGTGTAGGTCGGGGAGGTGCCGTCACGGCTGTCGACACGCGCGTTGTCCAGCCGCCACACCCAGCCTTCCGGCATGACCATGTCGACCACCTGGAACTCGCTGGTGAGGTTGGCGGTGAGGCCCCTTGTGCCCAAGGGCACCCAGCGCCACTGCAGGTCGGCCTCGCTGAAGTTGAAGGCGCTGGCGGGGAAGGTCTGCCGCAGGTAGAGGCTACGACCGGGCGAGACCTGGGCGGGGTCGTTGCTAGGCAGCTGGAAGGGGGAGCCGGGGCCGGAGCCGGCCGCGCCGGGGGCGCAGGAGGCCAAGACCAGCAGCAGGGCGAAAGCGAGGACGACGGCAAGCGGCTTGGACATGGCCCCAGCCTACCCGCGAGAACGCCGCCTCACCAGCGGTAGTGCCTGATGTGCTCCCCACGCTTCGCGATCTCGCTCATGGCCTCGATGCCGATCTCGATGTGCAGGTCGGTGAACTCGCGGAACACGGCGCGGGCGCTCTCGCGCGTCTTGACCCCGCCCTCGCGCAGCGGCAGGTCGGAGACCAGCAGCAGCGCGCCGATGGGCACCTTGCTGGCGAAGCCGACCGAGAACAGGGTGGCCGTCTCCATCTCGATGGCCAAGGCACGCTCCTCGTAGAGCTGCGCCTTGAAGCGCTCGTCGAACTCCCAGAAGCGGTAGTCGGTGGTGTGCACCACACCCGTACGGTAGTCCAGGCCGCGGTCGACGATGATCTGCGAGACGAACTTCTGGATCTTGAAGGTGGGCAGCGCAGGCACCTGGGGCGGCATGAAGTGCTTCGACGCCCCTTCGTCGCGGATGGCCGCCGTCGGCAGCACGAAATCGCCCACCTGCAGCGAGCGGTGCAGGCCGCCGCAGATGCCGAGGAAGAGCGTGGCCTTGGGATCGGCGGTGGCCAGCACCTCGATGATGAGGGCGGCGACCGGCGAACCGATGGAGAAGTCGATGATCGAGACGCCGAGGCGCTCGGAGTGGGCTGCGTTCATGGCCGAGCCATGGGTGACGGTGGCGTCTCCGGCGATGGCCTGGAAGCGCTCGAGGTAGTGGTGGAAGTTGGTGAGGACGATCTGCTTCTGGTAGCCCTCTGGCTCGGTGCCCGTGTAGCGGGAGAGGATGTCGCGACCGATGCGCCACTTCTCCGGGTTGGCATAGATGGCACCAGAGGCGCGAGCCGGGGTCGGGTCGCCCGAAGCGGTCGACTCGCTCCCTAGCTGGGTCGCAGCGGGATCGGTTGGGTCGGCTTCGGACATCTTGACCTCCTGCTAGCTGTGCGCCGCACTGCCCGCCAGATACAGGTCGCGCTGCGAAGCGGTGTCAGCCGTCAGCCCTGCACCACACGCCCTGCAAGCAACCCTACTAATCCCCGAACAACTCCCCGATGCGCGTCAAGGCCTTCTCGATGTTCTCCATGGAGGTGGCGTACGACATGCGCACGAAGCCCGGCGCCAGGAAGTCGGTGCCTGGCACGGTGCCGACGCGCGCCTGCTCCAGCAGCTTGGTGGCCGCCACCGCCTCGTCCTGGTCGATGGAGCGCACGTCGGTCATGACGTAGAAGGCGCCTTGCGGCATGGGGGTGGCCAGGCCCATCTTGTTGAGCCCGCTCACCACCACGTCGCGCCGCTCCTTGTAAGCAGCCCTGGTCATGGCCTGGAAGGCCGCCGTCTCCTCCACCGCGTTCAGCGCCGCCACCGTGGCGTGCTGGGCGACGGCGTTGGCGTTGCCGGTGACCTGGCCCTGCAGCTTGTTCATGGCCTTGATCAGCGCCACCGGGCCGAGGCCCCAGCCGATGCGCCAGCCGGTGAGGGCGTAGCCCTTGCTGGCGCCGTGCACCACCAGGGTGCGTTCCGGGTACCACTTGGCCACGGGCGTGAAGCTGCCCTCGTAGACGATGTGCTCGTAGAGCTCGTCGCTGACCAGCCACAGGTCGTGCTTCTCGGCTAAGTCGGCGATGGCCTTGAGGGTGGCCTCGGGGATGACCGCGCCGGTGGGGTTGCTGGGCGAGTTGACCAAGATGGCCTTGGTCTTGGGGGTGATGGCGGCGGCGATGGCAGCCGGGTCGGGCACGAAGCCGTCCTCGGCGCGGGTGGGGACCGCCACCGTCACACCGCCTGCCAACTGGATCTGGGCCGGGTAGCTGACCCAGTAGGGGGCCGGCACGATGACCTCGTCGCCAGGGTCGATCGCAGCCATGAAGAAGTCGTAGAGCACCTGCTTGCCGCCGGTGCCGACGATGACCTGCTCAGGCCGGTAGTCGAGGGCGTTCTCACGTCGGTGCTTGGCCACGATGGCCTCGCGCAGTTCGGCGGTGCCCTCGGAGGCGGTGTACTTGGTCATGCCGCGCTCGATGGCCTCGTGCGCCGCCTGCACCACGTGCGCCGGCGGCTGGAAGTCGGGCTCGCCTGCGGTCATGGCCACCACGTCCACACCGGCTCGCTGTAGCTCGAGCGCCTTGCCGTTGAAGGCGACGGTGGAGGAAGCCTTGAGGGCGTTGATGCTGGCGGAGAGCTTCGGCATGGTGACCTCGTTCAGGATCTGGGGGTTCGTGGTGGGAGCGCCGGGAGGCGCTGGCCTGAGGGGATCAGTCGAGCAGCTCGCCTGCCTCGAAGAAGATGCTGATCTCGCGCGCGGCGGTGTCAGGTGCATCCGAGCCATGGACCACGTTCTCGTCGATGGTGGTGGCCAGGTCGCCGCGGACGGTGCCGGGGGCGGCGTCCTTGGGGTTGGTGGCCCCCATCATCTTGCGCCACTCGGCGATGGCGTTCTCGCCTTCCACCACCATGGCCAGCACCGGACCGCTGGTGATGAAGGAGACGAGGCCCTCGAAGAAGGAACGGCCAGCGTGCTCACCGTAGTGCTTCTCGGCGGTGGCACGGGAGATGCGGAAGAGCTTCAAGCCGACGAGGCGGAAGCCCTTGGCTTCCAGCCGGCGAACGATCTCACCCGAGAGGCCCCTGCGGACCCCGTCGGGCTTGACCATCGCGAAGGTACGTTCGATCGCCATAGGGCGCCAAGCTACCACGTGGGCGGCGGGCAGGATCAGCCTTCCCAGGCCTGCTTCAGCTGCTCGAGGTGGTTCAGGTCGTGGCCGGCCAGCTGGCGCACCACCACATCGACGCTCTCCGGCCCACGCACGGGGTGCAGCATCTCGGTCAGCCAGTCGTCCAGGTCGAAGGTGGCGAACAGGGCAAGGTTCCAGGCCCGCTGGGCGCGGAAGAGCTCCAAGGCAAGGGAGGGGTCCATGCGCCGGTAGCGCTTGGCCCACAGGTCAGGGTCGAAGCTCTGCACCTGCTTCTCCCCGCCCACCGCCTGCCGTAGGCGGAAGCCCATGACGGTCTCGACGTCGGCTAGGTGAGCCAGGATGGCGGCGGCGTCCCACTTGCCGGGGGCGTAGCTGCGTGCCCAGTCGCTTGGTGCGAGTCCGTCCGCCATGGTCAGGAGTTGGATCGGGGTGGCTTCCAGAACGGTGATGGGGTCGGCCTGGCCGAGGCGCTCCAGGTAGCTGATGCTCATGGCAAGTAGGCTAACGCGCCCGCCGATGCCTGTGCCGCGCTTAGCATGGGCCATGTCCATTCCCATGCAGCAGGTGCCGGAGATCGATGTGGCCCAAGCCAGTGTGCGCCTGGTCGACGGCGGGCTGATGATCGACTGCCGCGAGCCGGACGAGCACCAGGCCATGCGGGTGGCCGGTGCGGTGCTCGTGCCCTTGTCGGTCTTCGTGGACGAGGTGGACGCCGCCCTTGGCGAGCAACGCGAGGCCATGATCCTGTGCCGCAGCGGCCAGCGCAGCGCGCGCGCCACCGCCTACCTCAGGGAGCGCGGCATCGAAGCCGTCAACGTGACCGGTGGCATCCTGGCCTGGGTCGCGGAGGGCCTGCCGGTGGAACAGGGCTGAGAACGTCCTTCAGCTGACCGGGATCTCGCCTCTGGCGAAGAGCCCCATGAAGCCTTCCACCACGGCCGGATCGAACTGGCTGCCGGCATGGCCCTGGATCTCTGCGACAGCCTCGGCGGGCGAGATCGCACGTGCGTGGATGCGGTCGTGGGTCAGCGCATCGAAGGCGTCGATGACGGCCAGCACCCTGGCCGCCAAGGGGATCTCCTCCCCTTTCAGGCCCTGCGGGTAACCCTTCCCGTCCCAGCGTTCGTGGTGGGTGAGGGCCAACTCGGCCGCCAGCTGCATCAGAGGTGAGTGGCTGCCGGAGAGCAGTTCGTGACCCACCGTCGTGTGGCTCTTGACCACCTCGTACTCGGCCGGCGTCAAGCGACCCGGTTTGAGCAGGATGCCGTCGGGGATCACGATCTTGCCGACGTCGTGCAGCCTGGCCGCGCGCATCAGCAGTTCCACCCGCTCGCTTGGTTCATCGAGGGCGTCAGCCAGCAGGGCGCAACCGCGGGCCACGCGCCAGACGTGCTCACCCGACTCGTCGTCGCGGTACTCGGCGGCTCTCGCCAAGCGCACAAGCATCTCCAGCTGGCTGCGTTCCAGCGCCTCGGTCCGCTCCCTGACGCGATCCTCGAGCAGCTCGTTCTGATGCTCCAGCATCATGCGGATGCGCCAGGCATCGAGCAGGTTGCGCACCCTGAGCAGCACCTCGGTGGCCTGGAAGGGTTTGGTGATGAAGTCGCTTGCGCCACTGGCCAGGGCGCGCTCCTTGACCTCGAAGCGCTCGTCTGCCGAGATCATGAGCACAGGGAAGGACGGCGGCAGGCGCCCGGCAAGGGCGCCGAGCACCTCGGTGCCGCTGAGGCGAGGCATGTGCTGGTCGAGGATCAGCAGGTCGGGCCTGAACTCGTCGAACAGCTCGACCGTCCGCTCCGGTTCCTCGCAACTGAGTACTTGGCGGAAGCCGGCGCGCTGCAGCATGCCCTTCAGCACGACAAGGTTCGCCACCTCGTCGTCGACCAGGAGTACGCGCATCTGTTCGAGTTCTGGGACCATCGACCCTAGGTTAAGGCCATCACCGGGCGCCGGCTAAGGAATTTCTCACCAGAGACGCGTCGCCTGCTCGATCAAGCCCATCCACCACGCCGGGAACAGACCGAGCAGGAGCACGGCCGATGAGGCAAGCGCCAAGGTGAGGACGGTGCCAGCAGCGGGCCGCGAGGCAAGCGGCGCAGGCCCATCGGGTTCGCGCTGGTACATGGTCAAGACCACCCGGGCGTAGAACACCACGGCCAGGACGCTGGTGAGGATGCCGAGCAGCGCCAGCGGCCACCAGCCGGCGGCGATGGCGGCTTGGAACACCGACAGCTTGGCCACGAAGCCCACCGTTGGCGGGAAGCCGGCCAGGCTGAACATGGCCAGAGCCATGCAGGCGGCTAGGAAGGGGCGCCTCTTGGCCAGGCCGGCGAAGCGTGCCAGCTGATCGCCCCGGTCGTCGTCGCCCACGACGCGAAGCAGCACGGCGAAGGCGGCCACGTTGGCGACGGTGTAGGCCAGCAGGTAGCCGGCCGCAGCGCCCATGCCATCGGGACCGGCCAGCAGCGCCAGGCCAACGTAGCCGGCGTGCGCCACCGCCGAGTAGGCGAGCAGGCGTTTGACCCCCTGCTGCCTCAGGGCACCAAGGTTGCCCACCACCAGCGTGAGACCGATCAGCACCGCCAGGCTCAGCATCAGCGGCTGCCCGAACTGGCCGCCTGCCTGCGGCAGGATGACCGACGCGATGACGCGCAGCAGCGCCCCGACGGCGGCGGTCTTGACCACAACGCTCATGAAGGCGGTGACCGGGGTGGGCGAACCCGTGTAGACGTCGGGCAGCCACTGGTGGAAGGGGGCGAAGGCCACCTTGAAACCGAGTCCGACCAGCAGCAGCACCGCGGCCAACGCCGCCAGGCCACCGGATGCGTCGGCTTGCAAGGCGGCGGCCACACCGGGGAAGTCGAAGCGGCCGGTGGCGCCGTAGAGCAGCGCGATGCCGTAGATCAGGATCGCCGAGGTGAAGGCGCCGAGCAGGAAGTACTTCATGCCCGCCTCTTCGCTGCTGCGCGATCCCTCGCGCCATGCGGCAAGGGCGTAGACCGGCAGCGACATGATCTCCAGGCCGAGCAGCAGGGTGATGAGGTCACCAGCCGAGACCATCACGATGGCGCCGGTGGCCGCGAAGAGCAGCAGCGGGTAGAACTCGGGGTGATCGAGCTGCAGGCGTCCCAAGTGGTCGCCGGCCAGCCACACCGTGAGACCGGTGCCAAGCAGGATGATCAGGCTGAAGACGCTGCCGAGGCCGTCACCGAGGAAGGAGCCGCCGAAGGCCGCGCTTGGCGCACCATCCGCCAGGCTCTGCATGAGCTGGTGCACGGCGAAGACCGCTGCAGCCGCCACGCCCGTGAGGGCCAGCGGTCCCTGGGCGGAGCGATCATCGGCGAAGACGCCGAAGATCAGCGTCACCACGCCGAAGGCCAGCAGCACAAGCGCCGGGACGATGGGCACGAAGGAACCGAGGTCGAAGGGCAGGCTCATGGTTGCAGCTCCCCCGTGACCGTGTAGGCGCTGTTCGGGCCGCTCAGGGCCTCGGCCTCGAATGTGCCGAGATGGCGTGCCGGGGCCAGACCGAGGAACAGCG
>CAYXJZ010000029.1:31810-35016 GCA_964465355.1 uncultured bacterium
GCCTCGGCCTCGAATGTGCCGAGATGGCGTGCCGGGGCCAGACCGAGGAACAGCGTCAGGGCCAGCAGCGGCGCCAGCACGGCCGCCTCCATGGGGCGTAGCTCAACGGCGGCAGGTCCGGTGGCCTCGCCCTGGAACAGGCGTTGGAAGAGGAAGACGCCGAGCGCGCCTGACGCGATCACCGCCAGCACCGCCACCACGGCGGCGGCCGGCCTGGCCTGGAAGGCACCGAGCAGCGCGAGGAACTCACCAGGGAAGTTGGCCAGGCCGGGTACGCCAACGCTGGCGAAGATGAGCAGCAGGCTGCAGGCCGCCAGGGCGGGGGCGCCCCGTGCGAGGCCACCGTAGCTGGCCAGATCGAAGCTGCCGCTGCGGCGGTGCAGCATGCCGCTCAGCAGGAAAAGCCCACCGGTGGTGACCATCTGTGCGGCCAGCAGGCCCATGGCGCCGCTGTGGCCAGCCGTCTGCAAGGAGAACAGGCCCAGGGCAACGATGCCCATGTGCGACAGCGAGGCGTAGGCCAGCAGGCGCTTGAGGTCGGTCTGCCGAAGGGCGATCAGGGCGCCGTAGACGGCGGTGAAGGCGCCAAGCGCCAGGCCGGCGGGCGCCAGGATGGCGGCGCCTTGTGGCAGCAGCGGGATGGCCCAGGCGAAGAGGCCGAAGCCGCCCACCTTGTACAGGGTCCCGGCCACGTCGGCCGCGCCCGATGGGTGGTACTGCTCATGCACGTCGATCAGCCAGGCGTGCAGCGGGAAGATGGGCAGCTTCACCGCGAAGGCCAAGGCGAAGCCGGCGAAGAGCCATGCCTGGCTGCGCGGGTCGAGCATGGGCACCGCGGCCGCCAGCTGCTCGAAGAGGTAGCCCTCCGCGCCGGACAGGGGCCGCAGGGCGATCACGCTCAGCAGCATGATGAAGGAGCCGGCCAGGGCGTACATCAGGTACTTCTGCAGCGCCTCGCGCCGTCTCGCCAGCCCCCAGCCGCCCAGCAGCACCAGGCTGGGGATCAGGGTCAGCTCCCAGAACAGGTAGAAGAGCACCAGGTCCTTGGCCAGGAAGATGCCAGCCAGACCGCCCAGGGTGGCGAGCAGCCAGGCGAGGAAGCGATGCGGCGCCTGCTGCACGGTGGCACCGGCCCACAACACGGTGGGCAGCATGACGAGGGCTGCAAGGCCGATGAGCAGGCCACCCGCGCCACCGAGGTCGAGCGCAAGGTGCACACCCAGTGCAGGGATCCAGGGCAGGGTGATGGCGGCGCCGGCATCGGCGAAGTAGGTCAGCAGCAGGGTGCCAAGCACGCCGAGCACGGCCACCGGCCGGTGCAGCACGGGGCTGGGCAGGAAGGCGAGGGCGACTGCCGCCAACAGCGGGAGCAGCACCGTCCACAGGGCGATCACGCGCCACCTCCGGCTGCGCTCAGCAGCCTCCAGAGCACAACGGCCGTGAGCAGCAGCACACCGATCAGGGTGCTCAGGGCATAGCTGCGGACCTGGCCGGACTGCCAGGCGCTCACCCAGCGACCGGCGCGGCCAAGGCCGATGGCCCCGGCCACCACCCCGCGGTCGAGCAGGTCACGGTCGGCGACGGCCAGGCCGGTGGCCAGGCCTTCGGCCGGTCCCACCGCCAGTGCACGGTAGGCGGCGTCGAAGCCAAGACCGGAGCGGCTGGCGGCACCGGCAGGCGTGGCAGCCAGCCGCCGGGGGACGGCGCCGTCACCGCGGTGGTACCACCACCAGCCAAGGCCGAGGCCGGCGGCGGCCGCCAGCACCGAGGCGAGCAGCAGCAGCCACTCCACCCACAGCGCCGGGTGCAGCGCGCCGATGTGGGCAAGGCTTGGGGCCAGCCAGGCCTCGATCCAGTTGGGGAAGGCGAAGGAGGGCAGGCCGAGGTAGCCCGTCAGCACCGAGGCGACGGCCAGCACGATCAGCGGCCACGTCATCCTCCTCGGCGACTCGTGCAGGCGATCCATGACCGCCTTGTCGGCACGCGACTGCCCGGCGAAGACCAGGTAGTACCAACGGAACATGTAGAAGGCGGTGAGGCCGGCGGTGAAGAGCAGCAGCAGGTAGAGCGCCTGGCCGCCGTGGTTCTCGAGCTGCAGCGAGTTCCATGCGCCTGCGAGGATGGCGTCCTTGCTGAAGAAGCCGGCCAGCAGCGGCACGCCGGCGATGGCCATGGTGCCGATCAGGGCGGTGGTGCCTGTGAGCCTCATGCGGCTGCCGAGGCCGCCCATGCGCCTGACGTCCTGCTCGCCGCCCATGGCGTGGATGACCGAGCCGGCGCCGAGGAACAGCAGCGCCTTGAAGCAGGCGTGGGTGACGACGTGGAAGACGGCAGCGCCGTAGGCACCGGTGCCGAGGGCCACGAACATGAAGCCAAGCTGGCTGATGGTGGAGTAGGCAAGGATGCGCTTGATGTCGGTCTGCCCCAAGGCGGCGAGGGCCGCGATCAAGGCGGTGATGGCCCCCACCCAGGCCACGGCCGCCGAGGCCTCGACGCTGGAGGCGTAGATAGGGCTGAGGCGGGCGATGAGGTAGACCCCGGCCGTCACCATGGTGGCGGCGTGGATCAGCGCCGAGACCGGCGTTGGGCCGGCCATGGCGTCTGGCAACCACACCTGCAGCGGGAACTGGGCGCTCTTGCCGGTGGCGGCTAGCAGGAAGAGCAGGCCGATGGCGGTGAGGGCCCCGGCGCCGAAGGCCATGGTGCCTGCCTGGGCGTTGACGGCCGCGATGTTCAGGGTGCCGAAGGTGGCCACCACCAAGAAGCTGCCGAGCAGGAAGCCGGCGTCGCCGATGCGGTTGACCACGAAGGCCTTGCGGCCGGCGTCGCCGTTGGCCTTCTGGCGGTACCAGAAGCCGATGAGCAGGTAGGAGCACACACCCACCCCTTCCCAGCCGACGAACATGAGCAGGAAGGAGTCGGCCAGGACCAGCACCATCATGGAGGCGACGAAGAGGTTGAGCAGCGCGAAGTAGCGGGGGTAGCCCTCGTCACCATGCATGTAGCCCATGGAGTAGACGTGGATGAGGGTGCCGACGCCGGTGATGACCAGCAGGAAGGTGATGGCAAGCGGGTCGAGCAGCAGGCCGAGCGACAGGTCGAGGCCGGCGACCGGCATGAAGGGCCAGAACTCGACGGCCAGGCTGCTCTGCTCGGCACGCATGGCGAAGAAGGCCACCAGCGAAAGCAGGAAGGCGGCGGCCACC
>CAYXJZ010000030.1:0-31399 GCA_964465355.1 uncultured bacterium
GCGGACGAGGCTGTCGAGATCGGCGCCGACCGCCTCCAGGACCTGGATGAGGTTCTCGACTGCCTTGGTCGTCTGCGCGGCGATGTCGCCCACGCCGACCACCTCGCCCTTCTCGTCGACACCGTTCTGCCCGCCGATCACCAGCATGCGCGCACCGGCCGGGACGATGACTCCTTGGGAGAAGGCAGGGTTCTTGTGCATGCTTTCTGGATTGACATGTTCTATGGTCATCTGTGAGTCCTCCACTTGCGCAAGGGTGGGTGCGCAGCTAGTGGCACGGCAAGCTGTGGCTGTCCGCCCGATGCCGAAACCGGGATCGGCTCACTGTAGACGGCCGAAATGTGTGGAAGTTCCGGCCCGGGTTGCCAGTGTTCATGCAGTGCTAGGCTCGCCGGCATGAAGGTAGAAGCTCACGTTCGCCACGAAGCCTTGCAGCTGAAGGCGTGAGCGAGTTCGAACGCCTGCCCGGTGCGCGGCTCAGCTACCTGGAACAGGGAACTGGCCCCGCTCTCGTGTTGGTGCATGGCAGCCTCACTGACGCGCGCTACTGGCTGCGTTCTGAGCAACTCGCTCGCCTGGCCACCGACTACCGCGTGGTGGCGCCAAGCAGACGACATAGTCACCCCAACCCTCTCCACGAGGATGCTGGCGGCAACTACTCGGCTCTGGACGACGCCGCAGACCTGCTCGAACTGGTCCACGATCTCGACCTGGGACCGGTGCATCTCTTGGGGCACTCCTACGGCGCCTACGCGGCGCTGCTGATGAGCCTGCAGGCGCCCGAGTCCGTCCGTAGCCTGGTGCTGGCCGAACCGCCGATCATGCGCTGGCTCAAGGACCTGCCTCGCGGCCATGGCGTATGGGAAGGATTCGAGGAACGCGTGTGGGCTCCGCTCGGAGCAGCCTTCCGCGAGGATGGCGACATGGCCGGGCTCGACGCCACCGCGCGCTGGTACTTCGGCCGTCCTTTCGACGAGATCGACCCATCCTGGCAGCAGGACTTCCGTGACGCCGTCCGTGAGTGGCGAGCGCTGACGACGTCAACCGACGCATTCCCCTTCGTGCCTCTCGAGCGGTTGGGTGAGGTCAACGTGCCGACGCTGGTGCTCTCCGCCGGGAAGAACGCCGGAGGCTTCAACGACCTGATCGACGAGGCGCTGGCCAGGATGATCCCAGGCGCCCAGCGTGTCGTCGTTCCGGACGTCAGCCACGAGATCTTCCTGGATGCGCCGGAGGAAGCGGCTTCTGTGGTGAGGACCTTCCTCAGCAGCGTGGCATGAGGTCGCGGTCCTGGTAGACGCGCTAGAGGTAGTGGTCTCGCAGGACCTTCAGATGATGCGCCCCTGCCTTAGGCCGCGAAGGAGCGCCCTTGGAACACAACACGCACCGCCTCGCCCATGCGCTCGCGGTAGGCCTCCTTGGTCGAGACCCGGTGCTTGATGCCGATGGAGACCGAGTAGAGCAGCTCGGCCAGCTCCCGCGCGACCACGCCCTTCGCCGCGTCGTGGCTGGCAGACGAGATCGTCTCCGCCACGTCAGTGACGATGGCCTGTTCCAGGTCGCTCAGCACCGGACCCACCAGTTCTGTCGAGGCTTCTAGCAGCTCGTCCATGTGCTCGCCCCACGACTGGCCGATGGCGTGCCCATGTACGGCCTCGAAGGTGGCCAGCAGCCGAGCCTGCAGGTCGAGGTCGCTCCTCACCAACGCGGTCTGCGCCGCCATCCGCGTGCTCTCGGCCAGGTGCTGCACGCCGGCCCTGAACAGGGCCTCCTTGGTGGGGAAGTGCAGGTACAGGCCCTGGCGCGACAGGCCGGCCGCTCGGGCGACGTCCTCCATCGAGGTCTTCTTGTAGCCGTAGCGCAGGAAGACCTCCTTGGTGACCTCGAGGATGGCCGACCGTTTGCTCTCCGTCGCCTCGGAAGCCGACATCGCTCAGGCGGCTCCGGCGGGGCCGCCTGCGAGCGGGTAGCTGATCCCTGTGAGGCGCTCGCTCGCCGCCCACAGCTCGGCGGCGACGTTCGCGTCCTTGGCATGCGGCGGGATGCGCGCTGGCACCGGCGGCCCGTTCAGTTCGAAGAAGCGGCCCGGTCCCCAGTAGCTGCCGCCTCCAGCCGTCGGATCGACGGCCGCGCGCAAGGTGGGTAGTGCTCCGTCGGCAGGCTTCATGGCGAAGATGGGGTTGAGCATGCGGGTGATGCCGGCGGTGCGCTGCAGGTCGGTGGCGGTCCAGCCAGGGTGGGCCGCCGTGACGCGCAGGTCGGCACCAGCGGCCTTGACACGCCTGTCCAGCTCCAAGGCGAACATCATGTTGGCGAGCTTACTCTGGGCATAGGCGCGCCAGGCGTTGTATGGCCTGCCCTCCCAGTTGAGGTCGCCGAAGTCGATGCGACCGGCGTTCTGGGCGCCGCTCGAGACCACCACAAGGCGCGCCTCAGGCGTGCGCAGCAGCAAGGGAAGCAGCTTGCCCGCCAGGGCGAAGTGGCCGAGATGGTTGGTGCCGAACTGCAGCTCGAAGCCCTGCCGGGTACGCCCTAGAGGCGGGACCATGACGCCTGCGTTGTGGATGAGCAGGTCGAGTCGCTGGTGGTCGGTGGCGAAACGCTCGGCGAAGCGGGTGACCGAGTCAAGGTCCGCCAGGTCGAGTTTCCCCAGCTCAACGCTCGCCTTCGGTACCTCGCGCCGAATGGCCTCCAGCGCCTTCCTGCCCTTGTCGGGGTCCCTGTTCGCCAGCACCACGTTGGCACCCCTTTGAGCCAGCCTCCTGGCGGTCTCGAAGCCGATGCCAGTGTTGGCGCCTGTGACGACGGCGGTGCGGTCGGTCTGGTCGGGGATGTCCTTCGCTGTCCAAGTGCTCATGGTGCCTCCAAGGGTCGAGTACGTCTCGCAACTCCGACATACTAGACACGATGAGCATAATCTGTCAAGTTCGACTAGTAGGGATGTGCGCCCAGCACTTCCCTAGGTCCTCCTCGCCACGAGGCGTGTGCTGAGCAAGGTCATCCCTTGGATGCGCTGTCCGCCAAGCTGCGCGAGCAGTTGTCGCGCTGCCCGCCGGCCCAGGTCCACCACGTCGGCTGACACGGTGGTGAGGCCAGCAGCCTCGGCCTCCGGCCCATCGCCGTAGGCGGCGACCGACACGTCCTTTGGTACCTCTCGGCCGGCCGCCCGCAAGGTCGCCAGCAGTGGGATGGCCATGAGGTAGTCGGCAGAGACCACGGCGTCGAAGTCGCCGCCGCGTGCCAGGAAGGCGGTCAAGGACCTCACCGCGATGGGCGGCTCGAAGTCGCCTGCCAGGAAGTGCTGCTCTGGCACCTGCAGGTCGTGGCGCATGAGCTCATCACGGAAGGCGCTCTCCCGCTCACGGCCGTCCACCTGCTCCAAGTTGCCGCGGACGAACAGAGGCCGCCGCCTGCCTGCCTCCACCAGGTGCTGCACCAGTTGGCGCATGCCCTGACGGTTGTCGTGGATGATGGCGGGCACCGACAGCTCGGTCGAGCGGTGGCTGACCAAGGTGATGGGCATGCCAGAAGCAGCCAGCTCCGCCAGCTCGGCGGCGGTCAGGACGTTGGCCAACACCAGTACGCCATCCGAGCCCTGTGCTTCCTTCAGCACAGAGCCGCTGGGGCTTGGGCGTTCCACCACGTGAAGACCGTAGGCTGTCCCGTCGATCGTCTGCGAGACACCCTCGATGACGCTGCGCTGGAAGACGCCACCTACGTTGTTGGTGAAGAGGCTCAGCCGTCGTCCGCTCATCCGCTCAGCAACTCCAGTTCCTCCTGGATGGCCAGGGCGACCGCACCCATCGCACCCAGCTGCTCGGCGTAGGCCAGGTCGAGGCGCGCGTCGCTGAGCTGCCCGCTCGGCAGCCAACGACCGGCCCGTTCTCGCACGGTGTGGAGGAAGTCCTCGCCAAGGTCGCTGATCGGGCCCCCGAACGAGACCTGGGCAGGCCGCAAGGTGGCGACCAACCAGCTGAGCAGAGGCGCCAAGCCGGTGGCCAGCTCATCCCACAGCGCCGCGGCGGCCGGGTCGCCTCGCAGTCGCGCGGCGCGCAAGCGCAGGTAGCTCATCTCTGCGTTCGCCATCGCCGCCGAGCCCTTGCTCTCCCCCAAGGCCCGCGCCCGCTCGGCCACCGTCGACCAGCTCAGCGCCGAGGCCAGTGCCCTGCCGTCCATCGTCAGCTGGCTCAGGTCGCTGCCGTAGTGGATGCTCCCACCGCCGAGGCACACGCCGATCTCCACCGTGTCGTCCACCATCAAGGTGACCAAGGTGGCACGCTGATCCACGCCATCGGCGAAGGCCAGTTGACCGAGGGCGCTGAGCTCCGCCCGATTGCCCAGGTGGACGGGTACCCCGAAAGCCTGCGTCAGGAGCTCGCCGATCTCCGTCGCGCCATGGCTGCGGCCACCCCCGCCCTCCACACCACCGGGCAGGCCAAGGCCAAGGCACAGCAACGGCGCGTCGAGTTGCGGCAGCAACCCGACGATGACGTCGCGCAACGCGGCGCCGTGGTCGTCGGTGGCCGCCTCGCCGGGCGCCAGCTCCCTCAGGTGCACCGCTGCGCTGCGGCCGCCCAGGTTCGAGAGCACCCCAAGCACCTTCGAACCGCTGACGGTCACCCCGATGACCTGCCGAGCGTCAGGCTCGAAGCGCAGCAACGTCGGTCGCTTGCCGCCGCTCTCGGTGGAACGCCCCGGCCCCTGCTCGCTGACCAGGCCTTCGTCCAACAGCTCGGCGATGAGGTTGGAGATGGTCGGCTTGGTCAGGCCGGTCACGGAGGCCAGCTCCGCCCTGCTCTCCGCCGCCTCCGCGTAGAGCGCCCGCAGCACCAGCCGCCGGTTGTGTCGTCTGAGTTGCTCGAAGGTCGCCTTGAGTGGCCTCATGCAGCCATCACCCTAAGTCAGGCTGCCTTCTGAGGTGGCAGGGCGCGGGACGGTGCTCGCGCAGTGCCTGCCAATGGGCGGGATCCTCGCCGCCAAGGCCCCAGATGGCCACGCCGCCCGGACCTTCCGCCAGCGCCGCCAGGCGCGCAGCCGTTGTGGCGCCGTCGCTGACGAAGACCTGCTGCCGCGGCAGCCCACTCACGTTCAGCTCAACCACCCACTCCTGGCTCGAGGCATCGCGCTCTGCTTCCAGGCCGAACTGCTGCACCATCCGGTCGGTGGCCTCCCAGGTGGTGGCCCGCGCAGGCGGGCGGCCCCTGGTCCAGGCGTAGCCGTAGAAGGGCAGGCCGACGCGCACCTTGTCGGCTGCACCAGGACCAAGCGCCTCCGCGACCTGCAGCGCGTAGGTCACCACCTCCCCCACCCAGCCGATCCTGGCCACCGGGCCAGGCGGCTCGTTGCGGTTGGTGTCGTCGTAGGTCATGAGGTTGAAGACGTCGGCCGCGGCGGCCAGCCGGTTCCAGTCCTGGGCGGCCGCGCTGGGGAAGGGCGACATGTCCACGCTCTTGGCGTGCACCGTCACGGCCAGCAGGCGGCCACGGGCATGCAGCCCGGCGGCCAGCTCCTCCACGAAGATGGAGAAGGCCTCGCGGGTCTCGAAGGGGAACATCTCGTAGTCGATATCGATGCCGTCGTAGTCGTTGCTCTCCACCAGATCGACGATGGCGGCCACATGGGCGCTGCGCAGCGGCTCGGCCAGGTAGGCGGGATGGCCGCTGAAGATGCTTGGCAGCACCAGCAAACCGGCCGCGCGCCAGGCAGCCAGGTGCGCCTCGCGCTGCGCCCCGCTGCGGTCGAGCAGCACGCCATGGGCGTCGGGCGTGTACCAGAAGGGGTGCACGATGTCGATGACATCGAGGTTGGCGAGGATGCTGTCGGCACCACCCGGATGCTCGGAGGAGGGGTACCACACGGCCACGCACCAGCCTGCCGGCGCCGCTTCCTGCACCGCCTGGACGGAGGACGGCGCCGTGGCAGGCGCGGCTGCCTCGGCCATCACGGGCCCTGCCATTGGCACCATGGTCACGGCAGCGGCCATGGCCATCCACCTCAGCAGCCGCCAGGGCCTCACGCGTCCATCCCTGCCAGCTCCATGGTCAGGTCGATGGGCAGTCGGCCAGAAGCCTCGTGCTCGCCGAACAACACCGCCACCGCCGCCTCGGTCTGCAGCGGCCGGCGACCATAGCTGCACACCACGGCTGCGGCGCCATGCAGTCCCCATCCGTCCGCCGGGCTGCGCAGGGCCAACACGTACGGACGCTGCCCAGAGGCATGCAGGCGCCTCAGCAGCCGCTGTTGCGCCGGGTCGGTGACCGCGTTGACCGTGGCGACGATCACAGCTGCGGCGCCTTGGCAGGCCGCCAGCACGGCCTCGATCTCACGCTCCGATGCGCCGTATGGCAGTTCGCGCACCGTCAGCTCGCCATGCCGCCGTGCCACCTGGCGGGCCAGGAGGTTCTGCGCCTCGGCGGCGGTCTCTGCAGGCGTGAGGTTCCCGGCCCGCACCGTCACCACGCACAACCGCTGCTCAGGCTCGAGGCGCAGTGGCAGCCGGTCACGGCCCTGGCTCACGGTGATCGAGGCCTCGGTCAACCGCTGCGCCTGCGGTCGGTGCCCGGCCCAGACCTGTGGTCCTTCCGGGCCGCCATCCAAGGTCATGGCCTGTAGGTCGAAGGTCGCCAGCCGGCTGCGGGCCAGGGCGATCCGCTCGAGGCTGGCCGGGTCGGCCGCATCATGCAGCGGACCGAGCATCGCCTCCTGGTCCGCCATGTGGCCGAGCAGGGCAAGGTCGCAGCCAGCCTCGAGGGCGCGCAGGGCGCGCTGCAGCGGCTGGGTGTCCTGCAGGGCGTGCATGTCGAGGGCATCGGTGATGACCAGCCCGCCGAAGCCGAGGCGTTCGCGCAGCAGCTCATGGATGATGACGCGCGAGAAGGTGGCAGGCAGGACGTCGAGCTGGGGGTAGCGCACGTGGGCCGTCATCACGGCGGCCACCCCGGCCTTGATCGCCGCCACGAAGGGGGCGAGGTCGAAGGTCAGCAACTCATCCAGCGAGCGGTTCACCACCGTGTCGCCGTGGTGCGAATCCTCCGCGGTATGGCCATGGCCGGGGAAGTGCTTGGCCGTGGCCAGCACGCCCTCCGCTTGCATGGCGGTGATGATGGCGGTACCTAGACCCGCCACCAGCGCCGGGTCATCGCCGAAGGCCCTCAGGCCAACCGATTGGCTGCGTGGCTGGCTGGCCAAGTCCAGCACCGGGGCGAAGTTGAGGTTGCAGCCGAGGTCGGCCAACTCGCGGCCGAGGATGCGACCGGCGATCTCCGCCATGGCAGGCGAGCCTGTGGCGCCGAGGGCCATGTTGCCTGGCAGCTCGGTGGCGCCGCCGCTGATGGCCATCAGTTGGCCGCCTTCTTGGTCGATGCCGACCAGAGGCGGCAGCTGACCACCCTGCTGCGCCGCCCGGTGCAGCGAGGCCGTCAGCCGCCGGAACTGGGCGAGGTCGCGGAAGTTGTAGGCGAAGAGGCACACGCCTGGGACACGGCCGGACCGGATGCCGTCCAGGACCCAGGTGGGTGCCTCATCCCCGCGGAAGCTGACCAGGCAAGGTGACATGGGCTCCTTCTCGTCTCAACCCTTCGATCCAGTCATGGTAATGCCTTCGATGAAGTAACGCTGCGTGAGGATGAACACCACCATGACGGGGATGACGAAGAGCACGCTGGCGGCCATGATGTCCTGCCAGGGGATGGGCGAGGCCTGCAGGTTGTGCTTCTGGGCCACGTAGATGGGCATGGTGAACAGCTCGGCGCGCTGCAGGTAGAGCAGCGGCTTGACCAGGTTGTTCCATTGGCCGACGAAGAGGAACACCGTGATGGTGGCCACCGCCGGCCTGGAGAGCGGCAGCACCACGTACCAGAAGAGCTGCATGGGGTTAGCGCCGTCGATCTCCCCCGCCTCGTCGAGCTCCTTGGGCAGGGTCATCATGAACTGCCGCAGCAGGAACACCAGCGCCGCGCCCCCCGCGAAGAAGCCTGGCAGGACGATGGGGTTGAAGGTGCGCAGCCAGCCCAGCTCGAAGAACATGACGTACTGCGGCACCAGGGTGGCCTGCTCGGGCAGCATGAGGGTGCCCATCATCAGGGCGAAGACCAGGTTGCGGCCCGGCCAGTCCAGCCGCGCGAAGGCGAAGGCCACCAGCGCGATGCTGGAGACGGTGCCGAGCAGCACCATGGCCACGGCGAAGACGCTGTTGCCGTAGGCGCGGTGGAAGTTGCGCTCGTTCAGCAGCTTGCCGTAGTTCTCCCACTGCGGGTCCTCTGGCAACAGGCTGAGCTGCGGTCGCTGCACCTCTTCGACGGTCTTGAGCGAGGTGCCGCCCATCCACACCACCGGGAAGAGGAAGAACAGCGAGCCGGCGATGAGCACCGCGTAGAGCAGCAGCGCGCCGATGCGACCGCGGAAGATGCGCTTGAGCAAGGCCGTCATGCGTAGTGCACCCACCTCGAGTAGCGGAACTGCACCACCGTGAGCAGCACGATGATGACCGCAAGGATCCAGCTCGCCGCCGCCCCCTGGCCGATCTCGAGCTGGCGGAAGGTGCGCACGAAGAGGAAGTAGGCCGCCGAGGCGAGGCTCTGCTCCGTCTGGGTGTTCTGGATGATGTAGACCGCCTCGAAGGTCTGCATGGAGGCGATCATGCCGATGACCACGTTGTAGAACATGGCCGGCGAGATCATGGGCAGGGTGATGCGCCAGAAGCGCTGCCATGGCGTGGCGCCGTCCACCTCGGCGGCCTCGTAGAACACCCGCGGCACGCCCTTGAGGGCCGCGAGGAAGATGAGCATGCCTGCCCCGCTGCTCCACATGGTGATCAGGATCAGCGAGGGCTTGGACCACAGCTCGCTGCCCAGCCACAGCGGCACCCGGTTGGCGTCCGGGAACTGGGCGGTGACCTGGCGGAAGAGGGCGAAGTGGTGGTTGACGCTGCCGGCGGCCTGGGCGATGAGGTCGAACTGCTTGAAGTAGTGCACGGCGTCGACGGCGGCGCCGACCGAGAGCAGGAAGAGGCCGGCGCCGACCACGGCCACCACCCCGCGCATGAGGCCAGGCCGCCAGCGGCCCCAGGCCACCAGCGCCATGACCGCTGCGATCAGCCCGAGCAGCCACATCGGTGAAGGCGCGTGGGCGGCGTAGCCGGTCCGCAGGTAGGCCAGGTTGCCCGGCTCGAGGACGCTGGTCTGCTGGCTGATGAGCCTGCCGAGGGTGGCCCATGTGTCAGCGCTCCACAGTTCCGGGCTGAGCACGAAGCCGTGGACCACCAGTCTGGAGAGCAGGGTGAGGACGACCAGGCCGCCGATCAGCTCGGCCGTGGTGCGGGCGATGGCACTCCTCGTGGTGGCCGAGGCGGAGAGCAGCACCGCAAGGCACAGGCCGGCGCCCACCAGGGCGGGTAGCAGGTACATCAGCGGCCCGACGGGGTCGTTGCGGCTGATGCCGGCATAGAAGGCGTTGAAGCTCTCGTTGACGAAGATGAAGCTGCGGTACAGCCAGTCGAAGGGTGCGAAGGCCTCGGCGAAGCTCTTGAGCGAGAGGTTGATGAAGCCACCATTGCTGGCCAACATGTAGCGCCAGGCGAGCAGGATGGCGGGGCCGCCGGCCAGGATGACGGGCAGGTAGAAGACGAGTCGGAAGATACCCATGCCAGGCAGCGCGCGCGCCACCAGCATGGCCATGAGCAGGGCCGTCACGATCTGCAGCGGCACGCCCACCACGGCGTAATAGAAGGAGTTGTACATGGCCTGCACGAAGCGCCTGCCGTGCGCGCCAAGGCCACCGAGCAAGGTCTGGTAGTTCTCCAGGCCCACCCAGGACGGCGTCTGGCCCAGCCGGTAGTCGGTGAGGCTGTAGTAGAGCGAGGCGAAGGCCGGCCCAAGCACGAAGATGACGAAGCCGAGCAGCCATGGTGCGGCCATGGCGTAACCCCAGAAGGCGCGGCGCTGGCTGCGCAGGCTCAGCCCTCTCGCACGGCTGATGCCCATCGCCAACCAGCCCACCAGCACGCTGCCGACGGCGATGAAGGCGACGGTGCCGATCGACCAGTAGAGGTTGTGAAGCCTAGCTGCGACGGCGGGGTCCACGTGGCTGCCTTCCTTGGGCGAGGGAGGGAAGGAGGGGCGGGCGGACATGATCCCGCCCCTCGTCAAGGCTGCTTCAGGCCAGACTCAGAGGTAGCCGCCGTCCTCCAGGATGGCGTCGTACTCCTCCTTGAGGTACTGCTGGGTGTCTTCCAGGCTCTGCTGGTCGCTGAGGAAGAGGGTGACCTGCTCGACGATCAGCGGCCGCAGCTCGGCGCTGGCGCGGATGTCGGAGAAGGCGCGCCCGTGGTCGACGGCGGCGTTGAGCATGGCGTCCCACACCGGGTTGGCACGCAGGGCGTCCCAAGCATCCGTGCGGGTCGGGGTGAAGCCGGCGACGTTGCTGAGGGTGATGGCGTTCTCCTGGCTGCCGATGAACTTGAGGAACTCGGAGGCCAAGGCAGGGTCGCTGACGTACTGGGGCACCGACAGCCAGTCGGTGAAGACCTGGATCAGCGGCGCGCCGTTCGGCCCGGCCGGGTATGGGCCGATGACGATGTCGTTCCACAGCTCGTGGCTGGTCGGCGGCATGTTCCACATGGGGAAGATCCCGCTCACCACCATGCCGGAGGCGATGGGCCAGCCCTCGATGGGCGGCAGGCCGGCGGTCAGCTCAGAAGGCAGGATGGCGCGGCGGCGGTCGTACATGAACTGCAGGGCCTCGGCGGTGGCGGCGCTGTCGAAGGCACTGCTGCCGTCGGGGTAGTACAGCTCGCCGCCGGCGCTCCACACGTAGGCGATGAACTCCTGGGCGTCGAACAGGCCCGAGCCGATGTCCATGAAGCCCATCTGGGTCATGGCGCCATCCGCGACACCGGAGTTGGCGCGGACGAAGGCCAGCGAGTCCTCGAAGGTCAGCGGCGGGATGGCGCCTGCATCGGCGGCCAGGTCGCTGCGGAAGAACATGGGCCGCGGGCTCATCAGCAGCGGCAAGCCGCGCAGATGGCCGTCCCAGGTGGCGACCGCCAGGGCGGCTGGCAGGAACTGGTCCAACTCGTCCCAGTCGGCCAGGTAGGGATCGAGGTCGGCCAGCAGGTGGCCGAAGGCGGCCGCGTACTCGGAGCCGAGGTAGATGATGTCCGGCCCTGCGCCGGTGGTGATCCAGCCGGCCACGGCGGCGTCGAAGTCGCCCCAGCCGCCGGTGAGGATCTCCAGGCTGACGTCGGGGTGCTGCTCCTGGAAGCGCGGGAAGGCGTCGTTGCGGAACCAGTTCATGGTGTCTTCTGTCAGCCCGGTGATGTAGATCTCCAGGCTGCGCTGAGCCTGGGCGCTGCCTAGGAGCAGCAGGCCGGCCAGCATCGCGATCATCGTCTTCTTCATGGTGTCCTCCCTAGAGGGCGGGTTGTAGATCGATACGGGTCTGCGGGACAGATCAGGGAAGGCTCGGCCGACGAAAGCATCGCCATCGCCTTGACCCCCGGGGTGGTGCGTCGATCACCTCCTCGTTAGTAAAGAAGCATTACTTACTAATGAGGGCATTGTGGGGGAACGATGCCGGGCTTGTCAAGACCGCATCGGAGCGGTACGCGCAATCGACCGGAGATGACGAGCCGTCTCTGGCCGAGCACGCGGTTCAGTTGAGTCGAGAGCGCCCATAGTTTGGCCGCCGTGACTGGCGAGGCACAGCGATGCCCCGATGCTCGACCGAGATTCGACTGTAGTAGATGACCTCGGACGCGTACTCCCGCCTAGCCGCAGGCGAGTACCTCGCCCGACTCATTCGAGCAGACGACGGACCTCCGCTGCCACGACCTCGGCATCGATCAACTCGGCCTCGCCGCTCTCGAGCGCGGCAACACGCCGTCGGATCTCCTCGTCCCAGGCCGCCTCGTGGGACGGAGCCGGCACGACCCCATAACTCACCATCGCACTCACCCGCTGCGAAGCCTCCGTCGTCCCAGGCACCAGCCGATAGCTCGGCGCCACGATGGCCGCCGTGCGCTCCACCTCCACCACCATGACCCCGTGGATGGGGAAAGCCCCTCGCGTGATGGCCTCGAGCGGTGGCACCACCTCGGCGTACTCGATCTCGTCGCGGCGCACGAAGCGCGCCCGGCCGTAGACCTTGAAGCCGCGTTGGCTGAAGATGTCGATGAAGCTGACGCAGACCTCGGGGTGGGTGCGGATGTTCTTGACGCTGCCAGGCGAGGCGATGTGGGCGATGACCAGGTGCCGCTCGTCCAAGGCGGCGAAGACCTCCTTGGGCGACACGCTGGGCCAGCCGCCCTCGTCCACCGTGGCCAGCCAGCACAGGACGCTGCGCCGGATGTAGTCCTGGATCTCTTCCGTCAGCATCTCAGAGATCCCAGAAGCGCAGGGTGCCCGGCTCGTAGTCAGGATCCACCCTGGCGGCGAAAGCCTCCAGCCCGTCACGATCGGGTGGGCTGAGGTAGTAGCGGAAGTTGGCCAGGTAATGCAACACCACCGCCTCGGGCAGGCCCCTTGCCGCCGCCTCCACCTCGACCACCTCGGCCAGGTGACCCAGCCCGCGCTCGCGGGTGGCGCGCAGTTCCTCCACCAGTCTGGCCGACGGCGGTCGATCGGCCTCGGCAGCCCACACGGCGAAGGTGAAGGGCAGGGCGGTGAGCCGGTACCAGGCTTCGCCGAGGTCGGTGACCAGCGGCACCAGACCATCCAAAGGCCGGCGCGCCGCACCTTCGACCAAGGCCGCGTCGCCGATGAGCAGGGCACCGTCGAAACCGCCCAACATGGCCTCCAGGTCGGTGGGCACCGGCACCAGTTCCACGCTCATGCCGTCGGCCTCGAAGAGCACGCGCAACAGCTCGACGCTGGTGGCCGACTCGCTGGTCACGGCCACCCGGCCCCCGTCCAGTTCCTGCCATGGGCGGTGGTGGAAGAGCATCACACTGAGCACAGGGCCAAGGGTGGCGATGGAGAAGTCGGGCAGGGCGACCAGCCGATCGCGGTGGCGGATGAACTCCACGCTGCTGACCAGCGTCAGGTCCAGCTCCCCCGCCAGCAGCTTGGCATTGAGGGCGGTGGGCACACCGCGGAAGAAGCGCGAACCCTCCCATGGTTCGAGCCCCCAGTGCAAGGGGGCCACATTGGTGTAGGCGACGATGCCGAGCCGTTCGCCCGGCGTCAGGCCACCATCGGAGACCTCGAGCCCGGCGGACGCGGCGCCAGCGGTGTCAGCCAGTTCCGGATCAGGTGGCAGCGCGCCGCCGCTCACGCGAACACCTTCAACTCCCTGTACAGCGCGTCGCGCCGCACCGGCACCCGCCCAGCCCCGCGGATCAGCGCCACCAACTGATCCTCGCTCATCCCCGCCTCGGTCACCGCCCCGGAGGCGTGGGCGATGCGCTCGTCCTTGATGGTGCCGTCCACGTCCGAGACGCCGGCGGCCAGCGCCACCTGCGTGTGCTCCGGGGTGATCATGATCCAGTAGCCCTTCACGTGGGGCACGTTGTCCAAGTAGATGCGCGCCACGGCCAGGTTGCGCAGGTCGTCCACGCCGGTGGTGCGGGCGCGGCGGCCCTCGGCCTCCAGCTCGGCAGCCAACTGGTTGTGCTCCGGCTGGTAGGCCAGCGGGATGAAACTGAAGAAGCCGCCGCTGCCGTCCTGCAGGTCGCGGATGCGGTGCATGTGATCCAACCGGTGCTCCAGCGTCTCCACGTGGCCGTAGAGCATGGTGGCGTTCGTCGGGATGCCAAGCTCGTGGGCGGTGCGGTGCACCTCCAGCCAGCCCTCGGCGGTGACCTTGGCGCGGGCGATGCGCCGACGCACACCCTCGTCGAAGATCTCGGCCCCGCCGCCTGGCATGGCCACCAGGCCGGCCTCCTTGAGCGCGCTGAGCACCCCGCGGTAGTCGAGCCGAGGCTTGCTGATCTTGGTGAAGTGGTGGATCTCGGCCGCCGTCCATGCCTTGACCTGCACGCCGGGGTAGCGGGTGGTGAGGCCGTGCACCAGGTCGAGGTAGTACTGGAAGTCGCGCTTGGGGTGGTGGCCGGAGGCGATGTGCACCTCGGTGAGGTCGGGATGCAGGTGCTGGTCAACGTAGGCCCAGACGTCCTCGAGGTCGTAGTCCCAGACGCCGTCGTCACCGAAGCGCTTGGCGAAGCCGCAGAAGGTGCAGCCGGCGTAGCAGACGTTGGTCTGCGAGAGGCGCAGCGAGTGGACGAAGTAGGCCTTCTCCCCCACCATGCGCTCGCGGACCAGGTCAGCAAGGCGCATGAGGCCGGGCAGGTCGGGGGTGCGGTAGAGCACCATGCCTTCTTCGAAGCTCAGGCGGCGGGCCGAGAGCACCTTGTCGGCGATGGGTCTGAGCTGCGGATCGCGCACGTGCAACTCGGGAGAAGCCGCGACTGTCACGTGTTCAGGCTATCACGGGCCGTGCCGTGCCTCTGTCCTCGGGCGTGGTCGGTCAGGGGGTCGTCGATGGCATCGACTTGCGCATATCTATGCGTTTCGCATAGGATTGCGCCATGGAATCAGCTTTGGAGGCAGCCATCAACGAGTGGCACACGAGCGTGAACGACGGCGACCTGAAGCGATCAGCGAGGGCGGTCGGTGATCCGATCGTCGTCCTCGGCCCCAGAGGCGCTGGCGCGATCACGCCCGAGCAGTTCGCCGGGTGGGTGGCGCGCTCGGGGATCAAGCTGATCCCGCGGTCGTGGCATCCGGTCAGTGCACACCTCATGGTCGTCGTCGAGGACGCCACCTGGCCGGAGAACAAGACGCCCACTCAGGTCGCGACGGTGTACCGGGTCGCCGGTTCGAAGGTGACGGCCGCTCTACGGCTGCCCGACCTGAAGGCGGCGCTGGAACTGGCCTACATCTGTCGCGAGATGGCGGCCACCGAGTGAGCGGCATCGGGCCTGGACAAGTCCTGTTCGCCTTCGTCCGGTACTGGTCACGCCGACCGCCGACCGGCTACCACGAGATCGCCGAGCGAGGCCGGCTCGTCCTCGTCACCGAGGCCGTCCATTCCCTGAACCAGCGAGGGGTCCCGGCCACGGTCAATGCCGTTGCCCATGAGATCGGCATCGACCAGAGCGGAGCATCACGACTGGTCAAGGGCGCGGCGGAGGCCGGCTACCTGAGCATGCAGGCCTCGGCCACCGACGGTCGCCGACGGCAGGCGGAGGTCACCTCATCCGGCCGCACCATGCTGGAGCAGGCTCATGAATGGCAGGAGCGGGTCTTCGAGCGGCTCACGAAAGACTGGAGCGAGCAACGGCGCCACGACTTCCAGCAGGCGATGACGGACCTGATCGACCGGTCCTACGCCTTGGACGGATGGCTGTCCGAGACCTAGAGGTGCAGCGGCCGCCCATCCACGGCCAGCGCCGCTTCCTTCACGGCCTCGGCCAGGCTGGGGTGAGCGTGGACCACGCGCGCCATATCCTCGGCGGAGGCGTGGAAGGCCATGGCCGCCACCGCCTCGGCGATGAGGTCGCCCGCCCGTGGGCCGACGATGTGCACGCCGAGGATGCGGTCGGTCTCCTGGTGCGCCAGCACCTTGACCTTGCCATCGGTGCTGCCCATGGAGCGGGCGCGGCCGTTGGCGCTGAAGGGGAAGCTGCCCTTGCGGTAGGGCACGCCTGCCTGCTGCAGCTCCTCCTCGGTGCGGCCCACACCGGCGATCTCCGGGTCGGTGTACACCACAGCTGGCACCAGGCCGTAGTCCACGTGGCCGTGGCCGGTGGCCAGGATCTCGGCCAGCGCCACCCCGTCCTCCTCGGCCTTGTGCGCCAGCATGGGGCCGTGGATGAGGTCGCCGATGGCGTACACACCGGGCAGGTTGGTGGCGAAGCGCTCGTCCACCTTGACCCGGCCACGGTCGTCCAACGCCACGCCGGCCTCCTCCAGGCCCAGTCCCTCGGTGTTGGGCAGGCGCCCGGTGGCCACCAGCACGCGGTCGGCCACCAGCTCCTCACCGTCGCCGAAGCTGACGGTCACCTTCTTGCCCTTGCCGCGCCCGCTCACCTTGGCGCCGGTCACGGCCACACCGGTGCGGATGTCCAGGCCCTGCTTGGCCAGCACCTTGCGGGCCTCCTTGGCGATCTCGCCGTCCATGCCGGGCAGGATGCGGTCGAGGTACTCCAGGACCGTCACCTTCGCGCCCAGCCGGCTCCACACGCTGCCGAGCTCAAGGCCGATGACGCCTGCGCCGATGACGATGAGGTGCTCGGGCACGGCGTCGTAGCCCAGCGCCTCGGTGCTGGTGCCGATGCGGTCACCGTCCACCTCCACGCCGCGCAGCGGCGCCACCCGGCTGCCGGTGGCCAGGATGACGTGCTTGGCCGAGAGGATGCGGTCTTCCCCGTCACCTTGCACGGCCACCTGGCCGCTACCGAGCAATCGGCCATGGCCGCTGACACGTTCGATGCCGTTCTTCTTGAAGAGGTAGGTCAGGCCGTCGGTGTTGCTCTTGACCACCGCCTCCTTGCGCGACTGCATGGCGGCCAGGTCGAGGCTGAGCTCGCCCACGCCAACACCGTGGTCGGCCAGGGCGTGCTTGGCCTCCCAATAGCGTTCGCTCGACTCGAGCAAGGCCTTGCTCGGGATGCAGCCGACGCGTACGCAGGTGCCACCGAGGGTGGCCTCGCGTTCCACCACGGCCACCTTGAAGCCTAGCTGGGCGGCGCGGATGGCGGCCACGTAGCCGCCAGGGCCGGCGCCGATGACGACGACGTCGTGTTCGGGCATCTGGAAGGTCCTCCGGGCTCTCGCTCAGACCTCGAGCAGCAGGCGGGCGGGTTGTTCGATGCCCTCCTTGACACGCTTGAGGAAGGTGACGGCTTCGCGGCCGTCGACGATGCGGTGGTCGTAGCTCAGCGCCAAGTACATCATCGGTCGGATGACCACTTGGCCTTTGAGGGCGATCGGCCGCTCCTGGATGGCGTGCATGCCGAGCACCCCGCTCTGCGGCGGGTTGACGATGGGCGTGGACATCAGCGAGCCGAAGATGCCGCCGTTGGTGATGGTGAAGGTGCCGCCCTGCAGCTCGTCCGGCGTGAGCTTGCCGGTCTGGGCGCGCTTGCCGAAGTCACCGATGGCCGACTCCACCTGGGCGAAGCTCATGCGCTCTGCGTTGCGCAGCACGGGCACCACAAGGCCCTTGGGGGTCGAGACGGCCACGCCCATGTCGTAGTAGTTCTTGTAGACGATGTGCTCGTCCTTGATCTCGGCGTTGAGCTGGGGGATCTCGCGCAGGGCGTCGATGGCGGCCTTGACGAAGAAGCTCATGAAGCCGAGGCGCACGCCGTAGCGCCGTTCGAAGGCGTCCTTGTACTCGCTGCGCAGCGCCATGACGGCGCTCATGTCGGCCTCGTTGAAGGTGGTGAGCAGCGCGGCGGTGTGCTGCGCCTCGACCAGGCGCTGGGCGATGCGGCGGCGCAGCGGCGACATGGGCACCGCCTCCTCCTGCCGCTCGCCGTTCTGCGGCTGGGGGGTGGGGGCGGCGGGCTGGGCGGCCTGCGCAGCCACGCGTTGCACATCCTCCTTCAGGATCCGTCCGCCAGGGCCACTGCCCTTGACCTGGGCCGGGCTCAGGCCTTGGTCGGCCATGGCCCGTTGGGCGGCCGGCATGACCTTGGCGTCGTCCTTGGAGGCGGCCGGCGCTTCGGCGACGGGCTCGACGGCCTTGACCGGCGCAGCCTCGGCTGCGACCGGAGTGCCGCTCGCAGGCGCCTTGGCAACAGCCGCCGCAGCGGTGCCCGGTTCGATCCGGGCCACCACGTCGCCCACCATGGCAGCGCCACCGGCGGCCACCAGTTGCTCGGCCAGCACGCCGTCCACCGGCGCAGGCACCTCGACCGTGGCCTTGTCGGTCTCGATCTCGACGATGGCCTCGTCCTTGCGCACGGCCTCGCCTGCCTGCTTCAGCCAGGTACCGACGAAGACCTCGGTGATGGACTCGCCCACGCTGGGCACCGTCACGTCAACGGACATGCTCACGCTCCTCGGCGCCGCGGCCGCTTGCCGGCCTTCGGCGGTTCGCTCAGTGGTGTGCCATGGATCGCCGCGCGCAGCAGCTCGGACTGCTCGAGGCGGTGGCTGGCGCCCGAGCCCGTGGCCGGGCTGGCTGCGGCAGGCCGTGCCAGGCCGATGAAGGGGCGGCCAAGCAGCTTGTCGCCCCAGCGAACCCGCAGGTGGCGCCATGCGCCCATGTTCTCGGGTTCCTCTTGCACCCAGATGACCGGCACCTCGCGCCCGTATGGCGCCAGCGCCGCGTCCACCTCGGCCATGCGCAGGGGGTAGAGCTGCTCGAGACGCACGATGGCCACGTCGTCGCGGCCCTCCTGGGTGCGGGCGTCGAGCAGGTCGTAGTAGACCTTGCCGCTGCACATCAGCACCTTGGTCACGTGCTTGGGATCGACGCCGTCATCGGGGATGGCGGCCTGGAAGCGGCCGGCCAGGTCCTCGAGGCTGGAGACGGCCTGCGGCAGACGCAGCAGGCTCTTGGGCGTCATGATGACCAGCGGCTTACGCCATGGGCGCAGCACCTGGCGGCGCAGCAGGTGGAAGATCTGCGCAGGGGTGGTGAGGTTGACCACCTGCATGTTGTCCTCGGCGCAGAGTTGCAAGAAGCGTTCCAGACGCGCGCTCGAGTGCTCGGGACCGGCGCCTTCGAAGCCGTGCGGCAGCATCAGCACAAGGCCGCTCAGGCGTCGCCACTTCTCCTCGCCCGAGGCGATGAACTGGTCGATGACCACCTGGGCGGTGTTGACGAAGTCGCCGAACTGCGCTTCCCAGATGACCAGCCCCTCTGGCCAGTCCAGCGAGTAGCCGTACTCGAAGCCGAGCACGCCGTTCTCCGAAAGCGGGCTGTTGTGCACGTCGAAGCCGCCGCCGCCCTCGGCCACGCGGCTCATGGAGAGGTGGCGCTGGCCGGTCTTCACGTCGTGCAGCACCGAGTGCCGCTGGCTGAAGGTGCCGCGCTCGCTGTCCTGGCCGGTCATGCGCACGCGCACGCCCTTGGAGACCAGCGAGGCGATGGCCAAGGCTTCGCCGGCGACCCAGTCGAGGGCGCGCGTACCGTCGGCCATCTCCTGGCGGCCCTGGAGCATGCGCTGCAGCTTGGGGTTGGGTTCGAAGCCCTCAGGCAGCCAGGCCAGACCGCGCAGCAGCCGCTCGGCTTCCTCTCGCTCGATGCCGGTGTCGACGTCGGGTGCCTGATCGTCGTGCCCGCCCCTGTAGGGCTGCCAGATGCCGGCGAAGGCGCTGTACTCGGGCTTGAAGTCACCAGCGCGCGACACCGACAGCTCGGTCTCGAGGTGCTCGCGGCGCGCCTCGGCGATGGCGTCGGCCTCCTGGCGCGTCACGCCGCCGAGGGTGAGCAGCCGCTGCAGGTAGCCTTCGCGCACGTTGGGCCGGCTGCGGATCTGCTGGTACATCAGCGGCTGGGTGAAAGCAGGCTCGTCGCCTTCGTTGTGGCCGAGGCGCCTATAGGCGTACATGTCGATGACCACGTCGCGCTGGAAGGTGGCGCGGAAGTCCATGGCCACCTCGATGACCTGGGCGACGGCCTCAGGATCCTCTCCGTTGACGTGGAAGATGGGGCTCTGCAGCATCTTGGCCACGTCGCTGGCGTAGGTGGTGGAGCGGCCCTGCTCGGGGCCGGTGGTGAAGCCGAGCTGGTTGTTGACGATCACGTGCAACGCCCCGCCGACGGTGTAGCCGGCCAGTCCGGACATGTTCAGGGTCTCCTGCACGATGCCCTCGCCGATGAAGGCGGCGTCGCCATGGATCAGGATGCACAGGCCGCGGCGGCGCTCCACGTCGCCGAAGCGGTCCTGCTTGGCGCGCACCCGGCCCAGCGCTACGGCGTTGACGAACTCCAGGTGCGATGGGTTGAAGGCCAGCGACATGTGGATGGTCTCGCCGGCCTGGGTCTGCCAGTCGTTGGAGTAGCCCAGGTGGTACTTGACGTCGCCGCGGCCGCGGTGGGCCTCTGGGTCGATGTCGGCGAACTCACGGAAGATGGTGCGCGGGTGCTTGCCCATGACGTTGGCCAGCACGTTCAGCCGGCCACGGTGGGCCATGCCGAGCACCACCTCGCGCACACCCTGGCCGCCCGCCTTCTCCAGTGCAAGGTCGAGCAGCGGGATCAGGCTCTCGCTGCCCTCCAAGGAGAAGCTCTTGGCGCCGACGAACTTCTTCTGGATGAACTCCTCGAAGATGGCGGCGTCGGTGAGCCGGGTCAGGATGCGCAGCTGGGTCTGGCGGCTGAGCTCGAGGTGGTTGCGGCTGCGCTCCATGCGCGCCTGCAGCCACTTGCGCACCTCGAGGTCGTCGATGTGCATGAACTGAGCGCCGATGGCACGGGTGTAGGTGTCCTTGAGGGCTTCGATGACGTCGCCGACGGTGCCGGCCCCCGGGAAGGTGGTGTCGAGCACCGGCCGGCCCAGGTCGGACTCGGTGAAGCCATAGTAGCCAGGGTCCAGCTCGGGGATGACCACGTCGTCGCGCCCAAGTGGGTTGAGGTCGGCCACCCGGTGGCCGCGCACCCGGTAGTTGCGGATCAGGCGGTCAAGGCGCTGGTGCAGCTCGGCGTCCGTGGGCGCGCCGCCGCCCGCCGAACCGAGGTTGGGGGCGTGGCTGCCCGGCGGATCGAAGAGATGGCCCCGGTCGAAGCTGGGACCGCTACGGCCGGCGGTCTTGGAGGCCGGTGCAGGCAGGCCACGGAAGTACGTCTGCCACGCCTGCGGGACACTGGACGGGTCCTGCAGGTAGGCCTGGTACATCTCCTCGGCGAAGCCGAGGCTGGCACTGTTGAACGATGGGGTCGGGTCGGTCATGGGGTCCTTGCGCCACCTCGTCGGGCGTCCGGGCCATGACCGGCGTCCCGCGTGTGTTCACGGGGAGTCGCTCCAGTGGCGACCATGACGGCCCCCAGAGCGCAGCTAGGGACGTTTGTACCATGGGAACAGGGATACAGGCGGTGCCTGTGCCACAACCGTCGTCCGCGACGCTCTGGGCATTCGGGCAGACCGAGCGGCCAGGGTGACCCAAGAAGAAGCGCACCATCGGGTGCGCGGCTGGGTCGATCTCGTTTGATAGCCGGTATCTTACCGCGTTATGCAGCATCCGTCAAGATGATGCGTCCCTATCGCGATTCCTACCTCGTAGACCACCACGATGGCCGGCCGAACCGCCTCCGAGGGGCGTCACAGGGGTGAAGATGGAGGCCATGGACCTGCCCACCCTCGACGACTTCCGCCAGGCCGCCCTGCGCATCCGCGCCAACGTCTACCGCACCCCGGCCGTCCGACTGCCGGTGGACGAGGCCCTGTTCGCCAAGGCCGAGAACCTGCAACGCACCGGCTCCTTCAAGCTGCGCGGCGCCAGCAACTTCGTGGCCAGGATGGACCCGGCCGTCAGGGCCCGCGGGGTGGTCACCCACTCCAGCGGCAACCACGCCCAGGGGGTGGCATGCGCCGCCGCGCTGGCCGGCATCCCCGCCACGGTGGTCATCCCCGAGGACGGGTCAGAGCTGAAGGTGCGCCGCACCAAGGGCTGGGGCGCCGAGGTCGTGCGCAGCAAGAACGACAAGGCCTCTCGCGAGGGCACGGCCGAGCGCCTGGCCCAGGAGAAAGGCGCCACCCTGCTGCCTCCTTACGACCACGCATGGGTGCTGGAAGGGCAGGGCACGCTGGCGCTCGAGCTGCTGGAAGACCTGCCCGACGTGGCCAACGTGCTGGTGCCGGTGGGTGGCGGCGGCCTGCTCAGCGGCGTGGCAGCCGCCCTGCGGGCGGCAGGCAGCGGCACCCAGGTCATCGGCGTGGAGCCCGAGCTGGCGGCCGACGGCGCAGAGTCCTTCGCCGCAGGGCGCATCGTGAGCTGGGGCTCTGAGCTGACCGTGCGCACGGTGGCCGACGGGGTGCGCACGCAGGCCTTGGGCGAGATCAACTTCCCCATCATCCAGGCCACCGTCGACGCCTTCGTCACCGTGACCGAGGAGGCCATCCTCGACGCTGCAGCCTGGTACCTGCGTGAGGCACATCTGACGGTGGAGCCAACCGGTGCGCTGGCCTTGGCCGCCTACCGTCTGCTGGCCTCCGGCGAAGCGGGGACCAGGCTGCGCCCAGGCCCCACCGCCGTGGTGATCAGCGGCGGCAACGTCGACCCTGGGCGCATCGTGCAACTGGCCGAGCGCCCCCTGGCATGAGTACGATGGGACGGTGCCGCCGCTTGCCCTGCTGATGCTGCTCGTCTTCCTGGCCGTCCTGGTGATGGCGCTGATGGTGTGGACCCTGATCTCACCGCCCATCCGCCGGCAGCCGGCCGAGCAGCGACCGCGGGCGGTGTCGGCCTTCGCTCCACCCGAGCCGCCCAGGCCCACCACGCGCTCCAACGACGAGTTGCGCGGCGCCAAGGCCCGTGTGACCGTGCAAGAGAGGCCCCGCACCGAGGACGCCTTTGAGCGTTTCCTACGGGCGGGGCGGGAAGATCGGAACTGAGGGGCGGGCTCAGGCAGGAACGGCTGAGACCAACTCCATGAGCTGCCCGTAGGCGACTTCGGCCCGGGCGCGCAGTGCATCATCCTCGGAGCCGCGGCCAGCCAGCACCTGGTGGATGGCGATGTGACGGTCGACGTCGCCGAAGATCGAACCGAGCACCTCCACCTCGTCGCGTGAGCGCAGCGAGGCGTCCTCGCGGAACATGTGGGTGTAGCGGTGCTCGAACTCGCCGAAGCTCATGCCGCCGGAGAGGTAGGCCTGGAGCAGGTCGAGGTAGGGCTGCAGGTCGCTGCGACTGCCCGTGGCCTGGCCGACGACGACCTCGCCACTGGCGGGCACCTGTGCGAAGCCCTGATCAAGCGTCTCTGGCGTGATCGACCAGTTGTCGACGTCGAAGACCGCATCGCCCTCCTTGAAGAGGATGACCTGCGGCGAGTGGTGGATGATCCCCGTGCGCTCAGAGACCCGGTTGGCCGCCGGGCGCGCCTCCATCACACGGATGACGCCGACCGAGAGGTCCTCGCGCGGCTCCAGCTTCTCCTGCAGGAAGCCGAAGCCCTGCATGGTCTTGTGGCAGGTGCCCGCCTTGAAGATCACGCTGGTGGGGTACTCGGCCAGGAAGGAATCGACGTCCTCGGCGGTGCTCAGGCTGTAGATGCGGTCGCGCAGCATTCGTGTCTCCTTCTGGTTGGGCTTCGGGGTCTAGCGTGCTGGAGCCATCATAGGTCGCTTCACTCGATCGCAGGTGCCGGGGCTGACGTTGTGTCCATGCACGTAGGCCGTCAGCCGTGAACTTCGCGCCCCACGACCACCGACATCGCATGCGACCACAGCAAGGACGGTGCCGGCGGCCCCCAACGATGCGTCCAGTGCTTCAGGAAACGCTCGTTGACCCCCTCGCCCGACACCTGCTCGGGCAGCCCACCGTCCTCATGACGCTGCCCCTCCAGCCAGTCCAGCAACCGCCGCGCAGCCGCGGCCTCCCCCACCCGTGCCTTGTGCCAGGCCAGCCAAGCGGTGAGGATCAACCACTCTCCGCCACCGTAGTAGGTGTCGGCCTGGTAGCGTCGTAGACCGCCACCGCGCCAGAGGTCGCGCTCGATCAACCGCACCGTCTCCTTCATGCGGGCATCGCTCTCGTCCACCAGCCCGAACGGTGTCGCCACCCAAAGCAGCGAGGCGTCGACCACCGGGTTGCCCAGGTTCTTGACGAAATGTCCGTTCTGCACGCACTCGTCGAGCACCATCCGACGCACTTGCGCGGCCGTCTCCGCTGCCCGCGGCAGGAAGGCCGAGATCGCCTGCAGCCCGCCGAAGATCGATGCAAGGGTGGAGGTGTGGATCTGGCTGCGGTACTCCTCCCAGGCGTCGTAGCAGGGCTCGTCCCAGAAGGCCTCCAGGTAGCCCACCACCAGCTCGGCCACCAGCTGCAGGTCGGCGGGAAGCGCGGTGCGGCCGGTCCGGCCCAGGTGCTCGCTCAGGCTCCACAGCCACTGGCCGTAGCCGTCGAGCTGGAAGTTGGGCCAGCCGTCGCGCAGCCACGCCCCGTCCACCGTGAAACGCGCCGGCAGGAAGTCGAACTCGCTCAGGCCTTCGCCTCGCCGTGCGCGGGTGATCAGCTCCTGCACCGTAGGCGCCTGCGCTGACAAGGCCCGCGCCACCCAGCCGTGGAAGCGTGCTGCACTGCGGTGCTCTCCGACCACGTCCATGGCGTGGGCGATGAAGGCCCCGTCGCGCAGCCAGCACTGGCCGTACTGCGAGAAGCCGGCGGCGGCCGGGTAGGCACCGCCAGGATGCTGGGCGCGCAGGATGAGGTCGACGTCGAGGTCGGCAGCGGCGTTGCCGCTGCTTGCAGCAGCCTGCGGCTGCTGTACTCTCGCGACGCAGGTCGCGGGCTCCCCCTCCTCGCTCACCCCTTCACGCCTGACCCTGCCACGCCCTCGATCACCCAGCGCTGCACCAGCAGGAAGACCAGGATGGTGGGGATGGTGGCCAGCACCGTCCCGGCCATGACCACGTTCCACTGCGTCTGGCCAGGGTACAGACCTTGCAGCGTGGAGAGCGCGATGGGCAGTGTCATGAGGTTGCGGTCGTTGACGATCAACAACGGCCAGAGGAAGCTGTTCCAAGAGCCCATGAAGGAGAGCACCGCCAACGTGGCCAGCGCCGGACCGGTCAGGGGCAGCACGATGCGGAAGAAGGTGGCCAAGGTGCCGGCGCCGTCGATGGTGGCGGCCTCCTCCAGCTCGCGCGGGATGCTGAGGAAGAACTGCCGCATGAAGAAGGTGCCGAAGGCGCTGAACATGCCGGGGATGATGAGACCCAGGTAGCTGTTGGCCCATCCCAGCCGGGTGACGATGATGAACAGCGGTGTGATGACCACCGCGAAGGGCACCATCAGGGTGGCCAGGTAAAGGACGAACAGCGTGTCGCGCCCGCGGAAGCGGAAGCGGGCGAACGCGTAGCCGGCCATGGCGCAGACGACCAGCTGACCGAGGGTGGTGGCAGTGGCCACGAACACCGAGTTGGCGAAGACGCGGCGGAAGGGGAAGCGCTGGATCACCTGCTCGTAGGCGCTGAGCGTCGGCTCCTCCGGGATGATCTGCGGCGGCAGCGACAGCAGCGCACCGCGCGGCTTGAGCGAAGTGGAGATGGCCCACACGAAGGGGGTCACCATCATCACCCCGCCGGCCAGCGCCAGCAACATGAGGGCGACCGCACGGAGCCGCTTCGCCCCCTTCATGGCTGCCACCTGCGCATGCGCCAGAAGGTCAAGGTGACGACGAAGATGATCAGGAACAGCGCCCACGACATGGCCGAGGCGTAGCCCATGCGGCTGTAGGAGAAGGCGTTGGCCACGATGCGCTCGACCAGCACCATGGTGGCACCTGCAGGGCCGCCCTCGGTCATGACGTAGATCTGGTCGAAGACCTGGAAGCCGTTGATCAGGCTGATGCTGAGGCAGAAGAGGAAGGTGGGCGCCAACAGGGGCAGGGTGATGTGCAGCAGGCCCTGCACCCGGCTGGCGCCGTCGATGCTGGCCGCCTCGTAGTACTCGCGGGGGATGCCCTGCAGGCCGGCCAGGAAGATGACCATGAGGAAGCCGGTGTCCTTCCACACGCTGGTGAGGATGATGGCGGGCATGGCCCAGTTGGGGTCGAGCAGCCAGGCGGGCCCCTGGATGCCGATCGCGGTGAGTGCGTTGTTGATGGGACCGAAGACGGAGTTGTAGAGCCACTTCCACACCAGCGCCACGGCCACCCAGGAGGTGACCACCGGCACGAAGTACATCACGCGGAAGACCTGCCGCAGGATGACGACGCCGTTGAGCAGCACGGCCGTCAGCAGGCCGGCGGCCAGGACCAGCGGGACGTAGCCGACGAGGAAGGAGAGGGTGTTGCGCAGCGTGCGCCAGAACTCCGGGTCGGTGGCCAGCCGGCGGAAGTTGCCGGTGCCTACGAACCGCGCCGGGGTGAGCAGGTCCCAGCTGCTGAAGGAGAGGCCGAGCGAGGCGAGGATGGGCGCCGCCGTGAACAGCAGCAGGCCGAGCACGCTGGGGCCAAGGAACAGCGCGAGGATGCCGATGCGCCGCCAGCCCCGCTCGTACATCTCAGCCCTCCGTCCCCGTCTCGGCCGCGGCGGCGAGCAGGTCCTGCAGCCGCTCCGAGTCCGCGCGCACGAACACCGGGATGCGATCGATGGGCGCAGGGGCATGCACCGTCGCCGGTCCCTCGAAGACGGCACCCGACCAGAGGTCCACCCAGCCGCCCGGCGGCAGCCTCACTGGCCGGGTGCCGACGCCGCGGTCGGTCACCGGCGCCACCAGGAGGTCACGACCCAGCAGGTAGGCGTAGGCATCCTCGGCCAGGAAGTCGTGATGTTCGGGGTAGGCCAAGGCGGGGTAGCGCATCAGTGGCCAACCCAGCGCGGCGGTGGCCTTGGCCTCGGCATGGAGATGGTCCATCAGCCGCATGCGCAGCCGGGCGAAGCGTCGGTAGACGCTCAAGGCACGAGGATCGCGGTGCCGTTCGGCGATGTTCCACGGCGTGCGGTCGCGGCACTCGCTTGCACCGTGGCCTTCGGAGTGGAACTGCATGATCGGGCAGAAGGCGGCCATGGCGGCCGAGCGCAGGTAGAGCTCGACCGAGGGGATCTCGCCGCTGAAGCCGCCCAGGTCCCACGACCACATGCTCAGACCGCCCACGCCGGCAGCCAGGCCCGCGCGCACCGAGGCGCGGTAGGCGGTCCAGGTGCTGTCCTCGTCTCCCGCCCAATGAGCGGGGAAGCGATGCGCTCCGGTGTAGCCGGCGCGGGAGAAGGTGATGCCGTCGCCGCCCGTGGCCTGCTGCACGAAGGCATGGTAGGCGCCCACATAGAGGTCGGCATAGCCGTTGTACAGCTCCAGGCCGCGGCGGCCGTCGAAGGCGCGCAGGTCACGGCCCCACAGGTGCTCACCGCCGTCGGTCTTCATGCCGTCGATGCCGATCTCGTCGAAGAGGTAGCGGCGCTTGGCGAACCACCACTCGGTGGCGTCGGGGTGACTGAAGTCGACGATGGGCGCGTGGGTGAACCACCAGCCCTTGTTGCGGTAGACGCTGCCATCGGCTTCGCGGATGGCGAAGCCGCGCTCCAGCATGTGGGCCTCGTCCAGGTCGTGCTGCGCATGCGGTTCGTCCAGCTTCTTGCTGACCGGGATCTGCCACAGCAGCACGCGGGTGCCGGCGGCGTGGCAGGCGTCCACGAAACCCTTGGGGTCCGGCCAGCGCCCGCCGAAGCGGAAGTCGGCCAGGCGATGCGCCTCGTGGCCCGGCCTTGGCTGGTACTCGGCGTCGTTGAAGATGTAGAAGGTGGACTCGTCGCTCCAGGCCTCCAGCACGAGGACGGTGGCGGGCACGTCCTCGGCCTGGGTGCGGGCCATGACCTCCTCTGCGCGGGCCTGGCTGTTCCATGTGTTGGCCGACATCCAGGGTCCGAAGGCCCACTTGGGCGGCACGGCGATGGGACCGCTGAGCCGGACGAAGGCGGCGGTGATGTCGTATGGCCGCTCGGCCACGAAGATGAACAGGGGCAGCCTGGCACCGCCGACGCTACCCGGCTCGACAAGCTTCTCCACGCTCACCCGCGCGTCGATTCCGCGCAGGTCGAAGAGGCTGGGCTCGTCGACGTCCAGCCACAGGCCGTAGCCGCGCTGGGAGAGCAGGAAGGGTGTGGGCAGGTAGGTCCTCTTGCCCTGTTCCTTGTACTCCTCGTAGACGCGCACGTCCCATGCTTCGCCGTTGCGGTTGGCCTGGGTGAAGCGCTCGCCGAGGCCGTAGAGCCACTCATCAGGATCGGTGTGGAAGCGGCTGGTGATGAGCGGGACCTGGCCGTCCTCCTGCTGCAGCCAGTCGAAGCGCAGGCTGCCGAGGAAGGCCGCCGTAGGCGCGCCCGGCAGACGGGCGTCAAGGGAGAGGGTGCCGCGGTCGATGCTCAGCTCCAGGCCAGGCGCCTCGACGAGGATGCGGCCGGCCTCCTCGCGGAAGCCGAAATCCAAGCCTGGCCCACCCGTGCCCGCTCGCGGGCCGGGGGAAGGGCTCCCGGCCGTCACGTCCGCCCCTTCCCCACCCTTGATGCGCAGTTCGGCGCGGCACACGCCAGGCGCGGGGAAGCGGAGCTCCAGTAGCGCGGACGTCGCCGACGAGGTCCCCAACGTCAGGCGCAACGCGTCGCCGCACTGCTGCACGCCGCCGAGCCCGACGACCTCGACCCTTCGGCCCACCTCGAAGGCGTGATCCGCGGTCCAAGACCCCGCGCCTGCCGGCGCCTCGGCCACGATGCGGTAGCTGACGAGCCCGCTGCCGAAGGCGCCCAACTGCGCTGCCCACAGGCCATCACCCATGGGCTTGGCCTCGAAGCGGCGTTGCGCACCCCCGGCCGACACCTCCAACCAGGCGGTGTCGGCCTCGGGCGGCGCGCGGAATCCGATCTGCACGGGCTCCCCCGGCCCCGGATCGCGCGGGAAGCGCTCGGTGGGCGCCTGCTTGTATGGATCGTCGATGCCGTAGGGCAGGTGTTCGATGTGGCTCACTCGGCGGCCATCGCCTCCACGCGACGCTGTGCGTCGGCCAGGGCCTGCTCGACCGACTTGCTGCCGAGCCGGGCTGCCTCGAGCTCCTCGTTGATGATGTCCTGCAGCATCTGCTGGTTCTCCACCACCGGCGGGGTGACGGCGTAGGCAAGCGAGCGGAAGACGGCCTCGCGGTTGGCCGGCACCGGCTGCGCCAGGTAGGGCTCCAGCGCCTCGGCCTGCTCCAGCGACAGGGCGGAGAGCTCCCAGGCGTGCTCGATGCGGGCCTCGACCACCGCTGGATGGGCAGCCAGGAACTCCACCCACTTGTAGGCAGCGTCGGGCACGCGGCTGGTGTTGGAGACCACGGCGGCGTTGGAGAAGAAGTGGGTGGCCTTGTTGGCCCCGCCTGGCTCGACCTGCACGTCCCAGGCGAAGTCGGCCTCGTTGGTGAACTGACCGAACATCCAGATGCCGGTGACGATCATGCCGAGTTGGCCGTTCAGGAAGAGGTCGATGTCGCCGAGGCCGCTCATCTCGGCGTCACTCGGCATGATCCCGTGCGTCTGCACCTTGTCGACCAGGTAGTGCGCGGCTGCACGGTTCTCAGGGGTGTCGATCTGCACCGTCGGGCTCACGGTCACGCCGCCGCCTGCCTGCTCTGCCACCTTGTAGAACTCCCAGAACTGCACCGGCTGCGAGATGCCCCAGACGCGGTTGGGGGCGTCGGTGATGGCTTGGCCGGCAGCGATGACGTCGTCCCATGTCCAGTCCTCGCTGGGGTAGCTCAGGCCGGCGGCGTCGAAGAGCTCTTGGTTGTAGATCAGCAGGACGGTGGAGAAGGTGATGGGCAGGCCGAACTGCTGACCATCGAAGTTGAAGGCGCCCAAGGCGGCCGGGTAGAAGGTGTCTGCGCCGATGCGGTCGCTGGCGGCGATGTGGCCACTCAGGTCGAGCATGGTGCCGCGCGAGGCGAAGGTGACGAAGTTCTCGTAGTTGAGCTCGAAGACGTCCGGCGCTGTGCCCGCGGCGAAGTCGATCTGCAGGCTGGTGAAGTAGCTGCCGAAGTCGGCGGTGTTGTAGTTGATGCTGATGTCGGGGTTCTCCGCCTCGAAGACGGCGATCAGCGACTCCAGCACCGCGATCTGGTCGGAGCCGGTGGTGAAGGAGAAGTAGTTGACCGTGGTCTGTGCGAGGCCAAGGCCGGCCAGCGATAGGACGAGGCACATGATGGCGGACCTGAGTCGTCGGCTGATGGATGCGGACCGTGCGTGGGACATGACTTCCTCCTGTTGCGATGGGATGCCTGTGTTGGATGCCGAGCGCGGGGCGGGCGGCTGTCGGCCCGCTCCTGACGGTCCTCGCGCCTAGGTGCTTCCTCGGTGGACCTGCGCGGCCTGAAGCGGGATGCTGGCCTCTTCCAGCAACCGGGCGGCGACGACGCCCGCTGCGCCGCGTGCCCACGCGTCATCGGCCCAGGTGTCGATGACCAGTTCCAAGCGCTCGCCGAGGTCGCCGAAGAGGTGATCGCTCAGCGCCTGACGCGCAGACGGCAGGAAATGGGGTGCGTTGCGCAGGCCTTCGCCTGCGAGGATGACCAGGTTGGGTGCGAAGACGTTGACCAGGTCGGCCAGCGCGACACCGAGGCAGGCGCCGGCGTCGTGCAGGAGGTCGAGGACGCGGGTGTCGCCGGCGTCGGCCAAGGCGGTCAGGTCGTTCACGCCGAGGGCCGCCGCCTCGGACCCGCGACCGTCTGCCTCCAGCAGTTCCCGAGCCTGCCGCAGCAGGCCGGCGTCGCCCAACCGTTCCTCCAGCGTCGTCGTCCCGCCGTGCATCACCCGTGGCCGGTACAGCGTGCAGGAGGTGTGCCCCACCTCGCCTGCGCCGCCCCTCGGGCCGCGATAGACCTTGCCATCGATGACGATGCCTAGGCCTACACCGCGCCCGACGGTGACCACCAGGAAGGAGTCGTGCAGGCGCCCGAGCCCGAACCACGCCTGGGCGGCCGCCAGCGCGTTGACATCGTTCTCGATGAGCACAGGCAGGCCGACGGCCTCGCGCAGGCGTTCTGCGACGGGCACCCTGTCCCAGCCGAGCAGCGGCGAGTGCCGCACGGTGCCGGTCAGGTGGTCGACGATGCCGGGGAGGTTCACCCCCATGCCCAACACCTTCCCCGGCTCCACCCCGCTGTGGGCGCGCAGCTGCCCGGTGGCGGCCACCACCGCACGGATGACCTCGTCGACGGAGGTGTCGGCGATGGGCTCGTGATGGACGCTCACGACCTCGGCGCCCAAGTTGGTGAGGGCAGCCACCACTCCATGGTTCATGACCTTGAGGCCGAAGACGTAGGCGTGGTCGTAGTTGATGCCGAGCAGGATGGGCTTGCGGCCCGCCGAGGTGGAGGTGCCCAGTTCGGCTTCCATGACCAGCCCTTCCTCGACGAAGGGGGCGGTGATGGCCGTGATGGCGGCAGGGCTCAAGCGCAGCTCGGCAGCCAGGTCGGTGCGCGATATCCGGCCATGGCGGTGGATCGCGTGGATGACGGCACTCTGGTTGAGAGGCCGGATGCGATCCCGACCACGAGCGTTGGATGAGGCGCGCGACATCCCAACTCCCTATTGATTCATTTGGTGAACGTATTATTAGCCAGATGGCAGACGAATTGTCAAGCGGGCGCAAGAAACCACTCCTGGACGACGTTGATCAGGGGTGGACAGGAGGCCGGCCGTCCCGCGCAGCTCGAGCGTCTGCAGCACCAAGGGCGCATGCGGCTGGTCGGTGCCGTCTCGCTTCCGTACTCGCGCGTATCATCGCCGCATGACCGTCCGGATCGTCGCCACGGGCACGGC
>CAYXJZ010000031.1:0-31327 GCA_964465355.1 uncultured bacterium
CAACCACACCAACGCAGCCGGCCAGGCGCAGCGTTCGGTGCTCGACCGCATCGTGCCCGGCTACTACCACCGGCTCGATGCAGCAGGCAACGTGGCCATGAGCAGCTGCTGCCCCGGCACCGCCACGGAGCACGCCATGATGGAGCGCCTCATGCTCGACGCGGTGGCGCTGTGGGCGCGGGCCTACAAGGTGGACGGCTTCCGCTTCGACCTCATGGGCCACCACATGGCGCTCAACATGCAGCACGTACGCCAGGTGTTGGGCGCCCTCACACCCGAACAGGATGGCGTGCACGGCGCCTCCATGCTGCTCTACGGCGAGGGCTGGGACTTCGGTGAGGTGGCTCTGAACGCCCGCGGCGTCAACGCCACCCAGTTCAACATGGCCGGCAGCGGCATCGGCACCTTCTCGGACCGCCTGCGCGACGCGGTGCGCGGCGGCTCGCCCTTCGACTCTGGCAACGACCTGGTCGCCCGCCAAGGCTTCGCCAGCGGCCTCGGCACCCTGCTCAACGAATCCGCGCCGGCCGCGCCGGCAGCGGCCTTCGCCCAGCAGGCACGCGAGGCAGCCGACCTGGTGCGCCTCGGCCTGGCCGGCAACCTGGCGCACTTCCGCTTCCAGACCGCCGACGGCAGCGTCCGAAGCGGCTTCGAACTGGACTACAACGGCCAAGCAGCCGGCTACGGCCTGGTGCCGCAGGACCAGGTGGTCTACGTCTCCAAGCACGACAACCAGACGCTGTGGGACATCCTGCAGCTCAAGCTGCCGTTGGAACTGGACAGGCACGACCGGGTGCGCCTGCAGCTGCTGGCGCTGTCCACCGTGGCCTACGCCCAGGGCATGCCCTTCTTCCATGCAGGCGACGACCTGCTGCGGTCCAAGAGCTTCGATCGCAACAGCTACGACTCGGGTGACTGGTTCAACGCCATCGACTGGAGCGGCCAGACCACCAACATGGGCCGCGGGCTGCCCTTGGAGGGCGACAACCGCGAGTCATGGAACGTCATCCGGCCACGCCTGACCAACCCGCTGCTGAGCCCCACGCCCGATGACGTGGCCTTCGCCGCCGCCGCCTTCCAGGAGATGCTGCGGGTGCGCGCCTCCTCGCCGCTGTTCCGCCTGCGCACGTCCGACGAGGTGATGGCTCGGCTGACCTTCCACCACACCGGACCCGATGCCTTCCCAGGCGTCATCGTCATGGAGCTGCGCGACGACCTGCCTGGCCTGCCCGACCTGGACCCGGCCCATGAGCGGCTGCTCTTGGTGATCAACGCCTCGCCTTGGCGCGCCAACGTGGTGGTGCCTGGTGCTGAGGGCATGGGTTGGCGGGTGCATCCCGTTCAACGTGAGGGCGTCGACGCCGAGACCCTGCGTTCGGCGTCCGTCTACGCGGACGGCCGGACAACGGTGCCTGCCTTCAGCAGCGTGGTGTTCGTGGTGCCGCAACTGCGCTGATTCGACCGGATCACATCACCAGGTCCACGTGAGAGGGCCGCCAGCGTCTCGCGACGACCGGCGGCCCTACTTCTAGCGACGATATGAGCCGGCTACAGATCGAGCTGCGCCAAGTGCGCGTTGCCCTCGATGAACTCGCGCCGCGGCGGCACCTCGGAGCCCATCAGCATCTCGAAGGTGTCGCTGGCCTCCACCACGTCCTCGATGGTGACGCGCTTGAGCACCCGCGTCTCGGGGTTCATGGTGGTCTCCCACAGCTGCTCCGGGTTCATCTCGCCGAGGCCCTTGAAGCGCTGGATCTCGATCCGGTTGCGGTCGCGGCCCTTGAGCGCGTCCTGCAGCGCCTGGTCATCGAAGACGTAGGTCAACTCCTTCTGCCTCGGCAGGCGCAGGCCGTACAGCGGCGGCTGCGCGATGTACAAGTAGCCCTGATCGATCAGCGGGCGCATGTAGCGGTAGAAGAAGGTGAGCAGCAGCGTCCGGATGTGCGAGCCGTCCACGTCGGCGTCCGTCATGATGATGATGCGGTGGTAGCGGATCTCGCCCAGGTCGAAGTGGGCGCCATCGCCGGTGCCTTCCACGCCAGCGCCGATGGCGGCGATCATGGCCCTGATCTCGGCGTTCTTGAGGATCTTGCCGAGGTTGGCCTTCTCGACGTTGAGCACCTTGCCGCGCAGCGGCAGGATGGCCTGGAAGCGCCGTTCACGTCCCTGCTTGGCCGATCCGCCTGCCGAGTCGCCTTCCACGATGTAGAGCTCGGAGACGGCCGGGTCCTGCGATTGGCAGTCGGCCAGCTTGCCTGGCAGCTCGTCGTTCTCCAGCGGGTTGGAGCGCCGCACCAAGTCGCGCGCCTTGCGCGCGGCCTCGCGGGCGCGCGCCGCGTGGGCCGCCTTCTCCACGATGGCCTTGCCCACCTTGGGCTGCTCCTCGAGCACCTCGGCGAAGCGCTCGCCCACCACCTGCGCCACCGCGCTGGTGGCTTCTGGGTTGAGCAGCTTGACCTTGGCCTGCGACTCGAACTGGGGATCGCCCAGCTTGACCGAGATGACGCAGGAGATGCCTTCGAGGTAGTCGTTGCCGTCGGGCGGCGGGTCGCCCTTCTTGACCAGGTTCTTGGCGCGAGCGTAGTTGTTGAGCACCCGCGTGAAGGCCGTCTTGAAGCCGGTGAGGTGGCTGCCGCCGTCGCGGTTGGAGATCATGTTGGCGTAGCTGAGGATGGTCTGCTGGTAGCCCGAGGTGTGCACCAGGCCCACCTCGACCTCGATCTCCTCTGCCTTGCCGTCGCGCTCGACGATGGCCGTCTGCTGGATGCGCACCGCGTCGTAGAGCTTCTCCTCGTCGCGCGCCAGGTAGGCGGCGAAGGCGGCAACGCCACCCTCCTCGAAGAACTCCTCGCGTCGCGTCTCCTGCTGGCGCCGGTCCTCCAGCACGATGCGCACGCCGCCCGTGAGGTAGGCGAGCTCACGCAGGCGCCTGCGCACGCGGCCGAAGTCGAAGCCCTCGACCTCCTTGAACACCGCCGGGTCGGGATGGAAGCTGACGGTCGAGCCCTTGCGGCCCTTGGGTGCCGGACCGACATCCTGCACGGGGAAGGTGACCACGCCGTTCTCGAAGCGGATGCGGTGATGCCTGCCGGCCTGGAAGACCTCTGCCTGCAGGTAGGTGGACAGGGCGTTGACCACCGAGGAACCCACACCGTGCAGGCCGCCTGAGACCTTGTAGGCGTTGGAGTCGAACTTGCCCCCGGCATGCAGCTCGGTGAAGATGACCTCGATGGCAGGGCGGCCCTCCTGGGCCATCATCCCGACCGGGATGCCACGGCCGTCCTCGCTGACGGAGGCGGAGCCATCCTCGTGCAACACCACCTCGATCCAGGTGGCATGGCCGGCCAAGGCCTCGTCGATGGCGTTGTCCACGATCTCGTTGAGCAACTGATGGTAGCCGTCGGTGCCGGTGCCGCCCTGGACGTACATGGCGGGGCGCATCCGAACGCCTTCAAGCCCTTTGAGCACGCGGATGTTGTCAGCGGTGTACTCGGTCGACAAGGAAACGCCTCCTGGCGATGGGTAAGTGGGTCGGGCGAGGTTGCCCCGGTCTCAGAAAATGCGTCGGGCACGTGTTTCCTGCCCGCTCCAGAGCAAGGACATCATACCCCGCGCAGGCGCCCTCGGTCAAACCCTGAGCGACGTCCAGGACGCTGTTCGTATCGCTTCGGCCAGGTCGCGGCGGCCACCTCGCGGCCGCCTCAGCCCCGCGTCTGGCCTTCGCCGTCGAGGAGGTACTTGCTGGTCACCATCGCCTCCAACCCCATGGGGCCGCGGGCGTGCAGCTTCTGCGTGCTGATGCCGATCTCTGCACCGAGGCCGAACTCGAAGCCGTCGGTGAAGCGGCTGCTGGCGTTGACCAGCACCACGGCCGCGTCCACCTCCGACTGGAAGCGTCTGGCGGCTGCGCGCTCGCCGGTGACGATGACCTCGGAATGCTGCGAGCCGAAGGCGTTCACGTGCTCGATGGCGGCGTCGAGCCCGTCCACCACCCGCACCGCGATCTCCGGACCGAGGTACTCGGTACGCCAGTCCTCCTCGGTGGCCGGCAGCAGCCTGGCTGCCGCATGCTGCCCCCATGTGTCCTCCAGCAAGGCAAGGCTGCGCTCGCATGCATGCACGGTGACACCGTGCTCCAGCAGGACGGCGCCAGCCTGTGGCAGGAAGGCCTGCGCATGCGCCCGGTCCACCAGCAGCGTCTCAAGGGCGTTGCAAGTGCCCTGCCGGCGCAGCTTGCCGTCCACCAGCAGCGCGAGCGCCATGGCCGGGTCACCTGCGGCATGCAGGTAGAGGTGGCAGTTGCCCACGCCGGTCTCGATGACCGGCACCTGGGCCGTCTCCACCACGTGCCGGATGAGGCCGGCGCCGCCCCGGGGGATGACCAGGTCCACCAGGCCCCGCGCCCGCAGCAGCTCGCTGACCCGTGCCCGATCGGCGTCGTCGATCAGGGTGAGGGCGTCGGCCGGCGCACCCGAGCGCGCCAAGGCGCCGCGCATGACCGCCACCAGAGCCCTGTTGCTGCCGAGCGCGTCGGCGGAGCCGCGCAGCACCACGGCCGAGCCGGCCATGAAGCCAAGCGCGAAGGCGTCCACCGTGACGTTGGGACGCGACTCGTACACCATGCCGATGACGCCGAAGGGCACGGTCACCTGCCGCAACTCCAGGCCGTTGGGCAGGCGCCTGCCCTGCAGCACCCGGCCGAGCGGGTCGGGTAGGTCGGCCACCTGGCGCAGGCCATGCACGATGGCGCGCAAGCGCTGCGGATCGAGGCTGAGCCGGTCGAGCAACGCCTCCGATGTGCCGGAGGCTCGCGCCCTGGCCACGTCGTCGGCGTTGGCGGCCAGCAGCGCAGCCTCGGCCTCCAGCACGGCCTCGGCCACCTGCCGCAGCAGGGCAGGGCGATCCAGCGCAGGAAGGCTGCGCGAGGCAAGGCGAGCACGGTGCAGCGCGGCCCTCAGATCGAAAGGCGCCCCGTCAGCCGCATGCACGAGGTCAGCAGCCGTGCCCTGCGCCGCGTCGTTCATGCGCCGAAGGTCCTCTGCCCGGCCAGGAAGGTGGCCTGCACCTGCAGGTCGCCCAAGCCGAGCACGGGGTCGTGATCGAGCAGGACCAGGTCGGCATCGGCACCCACACGCAGACGGCCGGAGCGGTGCTGCCAGCCGATGGCCTCGGCGGCTCCGCAGGTGTAGGCCCACAGCGCCTCCTCGGTGCTCAGGGCCTGCTGCGCCTCGAAGACATCGCCGCCTAGGTCGCGGCGTAGCACGGCGGCCCGCAGGCCCTCGATGACGTCAGGCGAGGCCACCGGGGTGTCGCTGCCGAAGGCGAGGGTGACGCCCGCGTCCCACAGGTCGCGGAAGCGGTAGGCGCGGTCGAGGCGATCAGCCAGCAGGTCACGGATGGAGCCGGCGTCGAAGCTGAGGTGCAGCGGCTGCATCGACGCCACCACCCCACCCAGGCCGGCCAGCCTGCGCAGGTCGTCGGGATGCAGGTGCTGGGCGTGCTCCAGCCGTGGGCGCAGACCCGCCGCTCGCCAGGTCGCCTCCGTCGCCGCCAGCGCATCGATGACGGCGCGGTTGGCGGCGTCGCCGATGGCATGCGTGACCGGGGTGAAGCCCAGGCTGGCAGCGAGCTCGAAGCGCCGCTGCAGGGTGGCCGGATCGTCGACACTCACGCCGAGCCCGCCTTGTGGGTAGGGCTCGAGCATCAAGGCCGTGCGGCTGCCGAGCGCGCCGTCGGCGAAGAACTTGGCACCGCCCACTTGGAAGAAGTCGCCACCCTGGCCGGTGGCCAGGCCGATGGCGGCCGCATGCTCGAGGTCGGCGTGGGGGATGCAGGCCCAGACACGCAGGCCGTAGGCCTTCCCGTCCGAGCGGCTGGCCTTGGCGGCCAGCGCACGCCAGTAGGCTGGGGGCTCGTAGGACATGTGGTGCACGGTGGTGACCCCGCGGCTGGCCAGGTCGGCCGCCGCAGCTTCGAGGGCCTCGTCGAGGCGCGCCCGGTCGGGGGCAGGCACGCGGTCCCACACCAGGTGCAACGCCCGTTCCAGCAGCAGGCCGCTCGGCCGCCCACGCTCGTCCCGCACGACCTGCCCATGCTCGGGATCCGGCGTGTCGGCGTCGACACCGGCGGCGCGCAGGGCCGCGCCGTTCACCCAGGCGCTGTGGTGGTCCTGGGAGCGCAGCAGCACCGGGTGGTGAGGGGCGACGCGGTCGAGGTCGGCGGCCAACAGCTCGTCGCGCTCCCAGCGCTGCAGGGCGAAGCCTGCACCGAGCAGCCAGGTGCCCGGCGGCTTGGCGGCAGCGGCAGCCGCCACCCTGGCCAGCCCTTCCTCCATGGTGGCCGCGTCGGCCAGACCAACGGCGTCCAGCTCCAAGCCGTGCTGGGTCAGGTGAACGTGGGCGTCGTGGAAGCCCGGCAACAGACAGGCGCCTGGCGCATCGAGCACCTCGGTGCCTTGGCCCCGCGATGCCATGACCTCCTGCCGCGAGCCCATGGCCGACACCTTGCCACCCGTGACCGCAAGCGCTTCGGCCTGGGGGGCGTCGGGGTCCATGGTGCGCACCGTCCCAGGCAGGACGATGAGGTCAGCTGGCATGGCGGCTGCGGTCGACGGGTTGGGGGGTCAGGGTGCGGGGCATACGCTCACGAGCCTACCAACGGCGACCGGAACCCGGGTCGTCCTGGGCGGCCGCCTTCATCAGCCCCAGCAGGGCGTCCAGGTCGTCTGGCTGCGCGGGATCGTCGAGGGCGGCCTTGTTGCGCCTCTCGGCGCCGCAGCTGGCGCAGCGGTGGACCACGATCCAGCCCTTCTTGCCGCTGTGCTCGGCCCTGACGGGAACCAGCAGGCCGCCGCAATCGCTGGCGCGGTCCCCTGGGTTCACGTCCACGTGCACGGAGTGGAGGCAGAAGGGACAGTGGTTGCGGTAGGAGCCGTTGGCCAGCGGCGGCACCTCGGCACCGCAGTGCAGGCAGAGGAAGCCTTGGTTCGTGCCGACGGCGATGAAGCGGCGCACGCCCAAGGCTACCGGACGGTCGCCTGCCTGCTGCCCGCCTATGATGCGGGGTCCCACCATGCTGCTCTTCCTCAGGTCCCTCATCCTCCGCCGCGGCGGCCGCGAGCTGCTTCGCGACCTCGACCTCGAGGTCCGCGCCGGCGAGCGTTGGGCCGTCATCGGTCCGAACGGGGTGGGCAAGTCCACCTTGCTTGCCGTGTTGGGCGGCGGCAGGCTCGGCGCCACGGACGAGGGCGATCTCAGGCGGGCGCCGGGCGTGTGGACGGCGACGGTGGAGCAGGGGCAGGCGGATCCCGCTGCCTTGCCGGCCGACGCCACGCTGCTCGACCTGGCCGCCATGGCGCTGCGCCCCTTGGAGGAACTGGGCGCCGACCTGGCCCGGCTGGCGGCCGACCTCGGCGAGACGCCCGACCCAACCGAGTTGGACCGCTACGGCCGTTCCTTGGCTCTCTTCGAGCTCAGGGGCGGCTACCGCATGCGCGAGGCGCTGGATGAGGCCCTGGCTCGCATCGGCCTGGCGCGGGCGGGTCTGCGGCCCCTGGCCGAGGCTTCGGAAGGCGAGCGGCGGCGCGCCAGGCTGGCAGGCGCCCTGGCATCTGGCGCAGAACTGCTGGTGCTGGACGAGCCGAGCAACCACCTCGACATCCTCGCCCGCGCCTGGTTGGCACGGCGCCTGCGCGCGCATAGGGGCGGGCTGGTCTTCGCATCGCACGACCGCGCCCTGATCGACGCGGTGGCGACCCATGTGCTGCGCCTCGGTCCTGGCCCCGTGCAGAAGCTGAGGGGCGGCTACGCCGAGGCAGAACGCCAGCACCATGAGCAAGGCCGCGCCGAGGACAAGGCGGAACGGGCAAGGCGCAAGCGGGTGGCCGAGCTGGAGGCGATGGCGAGGGAGCTGCAGGCCCATGGCCACCGCGGCGCCCAGGTGCGCCGCCTGCGGGCGGAACGGGAGCTGCGCGGCCTGCAACCCCCTGAGAGACCAGCTGCGGAGGGATCCTCCACCCCCCGCATGCGCTTCGGGGTGGCCGACGCGCGACGGGGCGCCGACCGCAAGCGCCACCACGAGCCCTTGGCCCGCTTCGAGCACCTCAGCCACGGCAGCCTGCTGCAGGATGTGCACCTCAGCATCGCCAGCGGTGAACGCCTGGCCATCGTCGGCCCCAACGGCTCAGGCAAGAGCACCATGCTGGCGATGATCGAAGGCCTCCTGCCATCGGACGACCCGCGTTCCAGCCGCTGGTGGCGCCAGGGCACATCGCTGCTGCGCATGGGACAGAGCGACCGGGGCCTGCCCGACGATGTCACACCACGGGAGGCACTCATGGCCTGGGTCGGTGGGCGGCAGGCCGAGGACCGGTTGGCGCAGTCGGGCCTGCCACCAGCCACCTGGGACCGCCAGGCGGCGGCTCTGTCAGGCGGCGAACGGGCGCGGGCCGGCCTGGCGCTGCTGATGAGCCGCGAAGCCGACCTGCTGCTGCTCGACGAGCCCACCAACGACCTCGACCTGCCAGCCATCGAGGCCTTGGAGACGGCCTTGCGCCAGACGCCTGCCGCCCTTGTGCTGGTCAGCCACGACGCCCACCTGGTCGAGGCGGTGGGCGCGGAGGTACTGAGCATCGAGGACGGCAGGCTGCTTCGCTGGCGGGCAGGGCTGCAGGGCTGGCGACGCGGGCAAAGGCGACTGGAGGAGGGACTTGGCACACCCATCGGCGCGGAGGCGACCGCGGCCAGCGCCTCGTCCACCGATATGGCGCAGGGAGCCGCATCGGCGGAAGCATCGGCGGACGGGACCTCGGCGCACGAGAAGGAGCCGGGAGCCGACGAGGAGGCGTACTGGGCCGAGGAGGTGGCGACCGCCGAGGCCGCCATGGCGGACCCGCGGCGCTGGAGCGAACGCGACCTGCTGCGCTGGCGCCAACGGCGCAAGGCAGCAGAAGAAGCCATCATCGGCCACTGGGAACACCTCAGCGCCGCACCTCCTCCCCAGCCACCCTTCCGTACGCGCGAGGAGGGCATGGTGCTATGGGCAGAGCGGCAGGGCGACGGGCTACGGGCCTGGTTGGACGGCGCCGAGCAAGAGCCCCTTGCCAGCGCTGAACTGCGCGTGGTCGGCACCACGGCCGAAGGCGAGGGCGGCAGGCCGGCCCTTCGCGTCGGCCACCTGGTGCTGCCTCGCGCCAACGACCGGGAGCTCACACCGTGGGCCTTCCGCGCCCTGGTCCGCGGTGCCGCCCGCCTTGCCTTCTACCTCACCGCCGTCGACCTGGTGCAACTGGCCGACCCACGCGACCCGGGCGGCTTCGAGCCGCTTGCCCCCGGCTGGTGGCTGTGGCGCAGGCGGGCCATGGAGCGCTCAGAGGGATGGCGACGGCGCTAAGCTGAGGGGTGCCTTCACGCTTCGCCCCCTCCTGGTGGGTCTGGTTCTTGGCCGCCGACCTGGCGCTGCTATGGCTGGCGGCGCGTTGGGTGCCGGTCTCCTGGATCGACGGTGCCTGGCTGCGACAGGTCTACCCGGCCATGTCGCGCGTCTCGGCCGGCATGATCGATGTCCTGCCGGTCTCGCCCACCCTCCTGAGCGCCGTGCTGCTGCTCGCCTTGCTGCTGCTCGCCTTGACCAGACTGCCTCGACGGGACGGCACCGCAGCCCACCGCTGGCAACTCGGCCTCGCCTACCTGGCCGTGGCCGTCATGGCGCTTGGCCTTGGCTTCGAGCTGAGCTGGGGGCTAGCCTACCGCCGCAGTCCGCTGCAGAGCCATCTCTCGCTGCCGCAGCGGGCGCCCAACGCCTCGGAGCTGCGCGTGGCCTTCGAGCACCTGGCCGAGGTGGCCGCTGACAACGCCCCTACGGATGGCGTTGACCTGGCCTGGGAGGATCCTTGGTTGGCCAGCGCGGTGCCGGCAGCTGCCCTGTGCGTGGCGGATCTGGACCGGCTGCTCGGCGGCCGGCTCTCGGCCCTTCGCTTGCCCCAACGGGTGCGGGCGCTACCGGCAGGGACCCTGCTCAGGGGTGGCTTCGCCGGCATCCATCTGCCCTGGTGGCGGGAGCCCCTGGTCGATGCGGGCCTGCCCCCCGTGGCCGCGCTGGCGGCCGCCACCCATGAGCTGAGCCATGCTGCAGGCTGGGCAAGGGAGGCCGAGACCGACGCCTTCGCCATCGTGGCCGGCTTGCGCTGCCACGACGAGCGTGTGCGCTTCGCGGCAGCGACGCAGGGCCTCGCGCTGCTTTGGGCCGAGGTGCAACGCACGGTGGGGGTGGGCGACCTGGAGCGTCAAGCGGTGGCCGACCTGCGCAACGCCCTACCCGCCGCCGTGAGCGCGGCCTGGCAGGCCGACCGGGAGGCGCAGGCTCGCTACCTCGACGCCGGCTTCGCCCGCGGCAACCAGGCTGTCTACGACGGCTACCTGCGCCTGCAGGGCGTGGAGGCCGGCATGGCCGACTACGGTCGGGCAGCGGTGCTGCTCACACCCATGCTGCTGCGGGAGATGCACCTTCGGGAGCTGGGCAGGCCATGAGACCATCGTCGCCTGGCACGACGGGCAGGTCCTCCGCTCAGTCCACCGATGGGCCGGCCGGCAAGGTCCCGAGGTTGCGTCGCACCAGCGCCCCGACGTCGGGCGCACGCCCGAGGAACTCATGGACCATGACGTCAGCGTCGACCGCGTCCCCCCTGCCCATGACCGTGCGGGCGAAGGCCCTGCCCGTCTCCGCGTCGAAGAGGCCGGCCTCCTCGAAGCGCGAGAAGGCATCGGCCTCGAGCACCTCGCTCCACTTGTAGCTGTAGTAGCCGGCGGCGTAGCCCCCGGACAGCACATGGCTGAATGAGCAGAGGAAACCGGTGCGGGCGAACTCGGGCCTGAGCTCGTACGCCCCCATGACCTCGGCGGCGAAGTCCACCGGGTCCACCTCGCCATCTGGATCGAGGTCGACGTGCAGCGCGAGGTCCATGTCGGCGAAGGAGAGCTGGCGCATCTGGGCCCAGGCCTCGCTGAAGCGGCGAGAGGCCAGCCAGCGCTGCAGCAGGTCATCGGGCAGGCTGCGTCCGGTCTGGTGGTGGAAGGCGTAGAGGGCGAGCCCCTCCGGCGCCCATGTCCAGTTCTCCAGGATCTGTGAGGGCACCTCGATGAAGTCCCAAGGAACCGCGCCTGCTCCGCGGGCACGCACCTCCACACGGGTGAGGAGGTGATGGAAGAGGTGGCCGTACTCGTGGAACACGGTGCGCACCTCGTCAGGTGAGAGCAGCGACAGCCCGTCGGCGTTTGGCGGCGTCAGGTTGCCGACCACCACGCCGACGTGCGGGTCGAAGCCGCCGTCGGGGCGTGGTCCGCCGTCCACCAGGCCGTTCATCCAGGCGCCGCCGCGCTTGCTCTCGCGGGGGAACCAGTCGGTGTGGAAGGTGCCGAGCTCGGTGCCATCCTCGGCGCGCACCGCGTAGGTGCGCACGCTGGGATGCCAGGCCACCACGTCATCCAGCTCCCTGACCTCCAGGCCGAACAGGCGCTTGGCCAGTTCGAAGACCCCGGCCTCCACCCGGTCGAAGGCCAGGTAGGGGCGCAGCGCCTCCTCCTCCAGGTCGAAACGGGTCGCCCGCATCCGCTCGAAGGCGAAGCGCAGGTCCCATGGCTGCAACTGGTCCAAGCCCAGCTCCTCGCGGGCGAAGGTCTCCAGCTCGTCCATCTCCTGAAGGAAGTAGGGTCTGGTGCGATCGGCCAGGTCGCGGACGAAGTCTCGGGCGCGGCGGGTGCTGCCCACCATGCGGTCCTCGAGCACCAGGTCGGCGAAGTCGTCGTAGCCAAGGACCTTGGCCAGTTCACGGCGCTTGCGCAGGATCTGCCGGATGACAGGCCGGTTGTCGAAGGCCCCGTCGGTGGCCCGTTGCTGGTAGGCGCGCCACATGCGCTCGCGCAGGTCGCGCCGCTCGCTGTGGAGGATGAAGGGCAGGTAGCTGGGCACCTGCAGGCTGAAACGCCAGCCCTTCAGGCCGCGGCCCTCGGCGTCTGCCCGAGCACGAGCGCGCACGCCTTCGGGCAGGCCGGCCAGGTCGGCCTCGTGCAGCAACAGCATCTCGAAGGCGTTGGTGGCATCCAGCACGTGATCCTCGAAGGTGGTGGCCAACTGCGCCAGCTCCACACGCAGTTGGCCGACCCGCTCCCGCTCGGCCTCTGGCAGGCCGGCGCCCGCACGCCTGAAGTAGCGCAGGCTCTTCTCCAGGTGGCGCCTGTGCAGCGGACCCAAGGCGGCGGCCTCATCGGTGGCAGCGAAGTCCTGCAAGGCACGCCACAGCCCCTGATGGGTGGCCAGGTCGGACTGGAAGGCCTGGTAACGCGCCTGGACCTGCTGATGGGCCTGTCGCAGCTCAGCCGACGAGCAGACCGCCAACAGGTGCCGCAGGTAGCCGTAGCTGCGACCGAGCTGGTCGTAGAGGTCGTCCAGCGCCTGCAAGGTGTTGGCGTAGCTGCGTGGCCCCGGTTGGACCAAAGCCTGCAGCTGCGCCTCGGCGCGCGCCAGGGCGAAGCTGATGGCGGGGTCGACGTCCTCGCTGCGCAGGGTGGTCCAGGCGGGGTGCGAGCCCCGGTCCAACAGGGGGTTGGTGGACACAGGACGGTCGTTGGATCCTTCTGGCTTCATGCGAACTCCCGATCGGTTCTGGGTTCAGACGCGTAGGTTCGTTCAGACGCGGCCGTAGCTGAGGGCTTCTGCTGCGGGGCGTGCCTCAGCGAAGAGGAAGCCTTGGGCCTCCTCACAGGCGAAGGCCTGGAGGCGCCTGCGCTGGGCTTGCGTCTCCACGCCCTCGGCCACCACCGTCAAGCCTAAGCCACGACCGAGTGAGACGATGGCGCGCAGCATCTCGAGGTCGGCCGACACCGCTCCCTCGCCGACCCGGGCGATGAAGCTCTGATCGATCTTGAGGGCGTCGAGGGGCAACTCACGCAGCAAGGAGAGGTTGATGTCGGCGACCCCGAAGTCGTCGAGGGAAAGGCGCACGCCCAGCCCGCGCAGCTCGCGCAGCTGGTCGGTCACGCGCTCGAGCACCCTGGTGCCCGTGCCTTCATGGATCTCGATCTCGATGAGCGCGGGGTGCAGGTCGAAGCGCGTGAGGGTGCGACGCACGCAACGCACCAGGTCGTCGCGCTCGAGGACGGCAGGGTTGACGTTCACAGCCACCCGACGCGGCTGGCCGGCGCGACGCCAGGCCGTCGCCTGCTCGGCAGCCCGGCTCAGCACCTGCTCGAAGAGGGCGTCCGACAGGCGAGCCTGCTCGAGGGCGGGCAGGAACTCACCAGGCAGCAGCAGGCCCCGCTCTGGGTGCTGCCAACGCACAAGCGCCTCGACGCTGGTGACCTCGCCGGTCGAGAGGCGAACGCGCGGCTGGTAGTGCAGCACGAAGCGGTCGTCGGTGAAGGCCGCGTGCAGCTCGCTCTCGAAGGCGCGGCGCTCGCGCGCCAGCTCGCCGACGCCGGTGTCATGGAAGCTGAAGCGGCCACCACCGTCGGCCTTGGCCTGTCGCAAGGCGGTCTCTGCCTCGCCACGCAGTTGGGCAGAGCGCGTGTGCGGGCCCCCGAGGGCGATGCCGGCCGAGGCTGAGAGCTCCACCCGCAGCGAGCCGTCGTCGAAGGGCCGGGCGACCCAGGCCAACAGCTTCTCCACCACCGGCAGCGCAGCCTCGGGCGAGGCAAGGTCGTCCAACACCACGAGGAAGGAGGCGGGCCCCACCCTGGCCAGGGTGTCGGCCCGTCTCAGCGCCCGCTGCAGCCGCCTGGCGGCCTCGCGCACCAGGCGCTCGCCGCGCTCTGCGTCCATGTGATGGTGCACGAAGTCGAAGTGGTCGAGTTCGAGGGCCACCACGGCCGCTCGCTTGCCGTGGCGGCGGGCATGCCGGACGGCCTGCTGCACGCGGTCCTCGGCCACCTCGTTGGTGGGCAGACCGGTGCTCGCGTCCACCCCGCCGAGGCGCAGGTCGTCGCCTCGCTCACTGACCAGGCCGATCACGCCGTGCAGGGCGACCACGCCGGCCTCCGGCGCGGCCCAACTCACCGCGGTGAAGTCCTCCACCTGCCGCAGTCGACCGTCGTGGCCTAGCAGTCGGTAGCGCTCGCGGCTGCTGCCACCCCCACTGCGCAGGGCCTCCCAGCGCTCACGCATGGCATCCTTGTCCTCCTCGGCCAGCCGTTCGAGCAGGCCATCGCCGAGGAGGTCGGTGGACGGCACGCCGAGCACCGAGCGGCAGGCCTCGGAGGCCCAGGTCACCTGGCAGCGGCCACGAGCATCGACCAGGGCGCCGTAGGCGAACCAGGCGCTCTCGCCGCTGAGGGCGGAGACCAGTTCCCTGGCGGCGGCCTCGGCGCTACGGGCGTTGACCTGCTCGGTGACGTCACGCAGCACGGTCACCAGGTGGCTGACCCGCGAGCGCCCGTCGCGCAAGGGGTGATGGCGCTGCTCGCACCAGAAGAGGCTGCCGTCGGCGCGGTAGTTGCGCAGGGTGACCACCATCGCCTGGCCGTCACGCACGGCCTCCCTGGCCTCACGGACGGCGTCCTGGTCGGTGTCGTTGTGCAGCAGGAAACCGAGGTCACGGCCGAGGGCGACGTCGCTGGGGTAGCCGGTGAGGGCCTCGAAGCCCTCCGCCACGTGCACCAGCGGCAGGCCTACGCGGCGCAGGTCGGCGACGACGAAGGTCTCACCGGCCAGTAGCTCGGCCAGGGGGGCGACCAGTTCGCCGACGTCCTCATCCTCCGGGAAACCAGAGAGCACCCGTTCCCTGAGACGCGCCATCGCGGCGCGGTCTAGGTCGGTGGGTCCTGTGCTTCTCGCTCGTTCGAGTTCAGCCATGGTCACGGCGCGTGCAGGGCCACGACCTCGGCACGACGGCGATGAACCGACGCGACCTGCAGGCGTTCCCAAGAGGGGTTCCGTCTGGGTCCACCGGGCCTCCCAACCCGATGGAGACGAGACCTCCGTCCCACGCTCTTCCGCCGCGAAGGCTACCACAGCTCCTTCGGGACCCGAGGTGAAGGATTCACATCCGTCCCGTCTCCGCCGCCTGCCGTTTCGCCTTGGCGATGCTTCCCTCGGTACGCCCAAGGACCTGAGGGCGGCGTTCGCGGTGATATCTTGCGCCGGTAGATCGATGGAGGAACCCAACGTGGACCGAACCACCACCACTTGCGACCTGCTCGTCATCGGCGGCGGCCCCGCCGGCCTGACCGCCGGCATCTACGGCGGCCGCGCCCTGCTCGACGTGGTCGTCGTCGAGAAGGGCCTGCCGGGCGGGCAGATCGCCCAGACCGAGGACGTGGAGAACTACCCCGGTTTCGCCGAGCCCATCAGCGGCCCCGAGCTGGCCGACCGCATGGTCAAGCAGGCCGAGCGCTTCGGCGCCAAGATCGTCATGGACGAGGTGCTCGGCCTCTCCCGCGAGGCTGACGGCTTCCGCGTGCGCGGCTTCGAGCGCGACTATCTGGCGCGGGCGGTCATCATCGCCACCGGCGCCAACCCCAGGCGCCTCGAGGTGCAGGGCGAGGACGAGTTCTATGGCCGCGGGGTGTCGACCTGCGCCACCTGCGACGGCTTCTTCTACCGCGGCAAGCACGTGGTGGTGGTGGGCGGCGGCGACGCGGCGGTGGAGGAAGGCATGTTCCTCACCAAGTTCGCCGACACCGTGACCCTGATCCATCGGCGTGACCAGCTCAGGGCCAACATGGTGGCGCAGCAGCGCGCCTTCGCCAACCCCAAGATGCGTTTCGTCTGGAACACCGTGGTCGACGAGGTGTTGGGCGAGGACGGCCAGGTGCGCGGCGTGCGCGTGCGCGACGTCCACAGCGGGCAGTCCAGCGTCATCGAGGCCGACGGCGTGTTCATCTACGTCGGGCACGTGCCCAACACCGCCTACCTGGAAGGCTCCGTTGCCCTCAACGGCCATGGCTACGTGGCCGTGCACGACGAGATCTACACCGATGTCGAAGGCGTGTTCGCGGCCGGCGACGTGGCCGACGAGGTCTACCGCCAGCTGTCGACCAGCGTGGGCGCGGGCACGAGGGCCGCCATGGCCGCCGAGCGTTGGCTGGCCGAGCACGCGCAGCAGGCGTTGGTCGCGGGCTGACTGCGGCCTCGGCCTTCGGCCGAGGCCGGTCGGTTGATGGGCGACTTGCGTCACCCATCAACCGAAGTGCCTCAGCGCGGTAGGAAGTCGACCAGCACAAGGACGTCACCGTCCCTGACCAAGAGGTAGCTCCCGAAGCTCCATAGCGGCTCGCCGGCCACGGCGCGCCAGTTGGCGCCGTCGTCCATGGCGATGCGCACGAAGCCGTCGTCGGCGATGGCCGTCCAGTCGGCACCTTCGAGGACGCGGCCCGCCTGTGCCTCGGCAGGCACGGCCTCGCCCATGTCACGCGGCGGCCACCACAGGTCGGAGGTGCCGGCCGCCGGTGGCGGGCCGGCAGGCAGGGCACGGGGATCGCCCAAGCCGCGCACGTCGCCGACGTCCCTGCCGCTGCGGTCGCTGACCTCCACCACCACGACCGCAGGCGGGGACTCGCGATCGGGCGCGTAGGTCACCTCTTCCACCACCGAAGCAGGCACCCCAACCCTGCCGGCCACCAGGGCGATGGTCGACCGGAGGAAGGCAGCACGCACCTCCTCGCCGTCCTGTTCCCAGGTAGGCGGCCACAACGACCGGTCGCGAAGGATGAGCAGACCGACCTCGGCCGGGCCGTCCATGGGCGCCAACTGCGGACCGAGCTCGGCGGGGACGGCGGCATCGGCCTCCCCAGCCTCCTCGTCGCCGGAAGGTTCACCGGCTTCGTCCTGTGCACCGTCCTCCGCGGAGGCGTCTTCGTCCACGGCTGCGCCGTCCTCGTCCGCCGGGTCCTCGCCAGGCGCCTCCTCCTCGGCTTCCGGCGCATCCTCGTCCGCCGGGTCCCCCTCGTCAGCCGGATCATCCTCCGGACCGGCATCGTCGACCGGGGGTGATCCCCCGTCCGGCGCCTCCTCCTCTTCTCCGGGCGCCACCGGCTCAGGCGTCCTGAGGTCGACGAAGGGCACGTCGGTCGGCGGCAGGCCTGGAGAGGCCGGCAGGACCGCCAGGGGCGCCAGCCACCAGGCCTGCAGGCTGCGCACCTCGTTGTCCTGCACCAGCAGGTAGGTCGCCTGTCGCATGCCAGCTAGGTCCTGCCAGCGCAGCGCCAGACCCTGAGGCCATGGCATCGCCCGCAGGTCGAAGGCCTCGCGGTCCACCTCGCCCTGCCACACCACCCTGGTGGCCAAGGGCATGTTGCCGATGGGGATGCCCTCTGCCAGGGCGGGCACCGGCCTCGATCCAGCCACCATCGGCATGGCCTCGGCGTAGCGAAGGGCGGCTGCGCGGTTGGCGAAGGCGCCCACCCTCACCCGGTAGACATCGCCGCCCTGGCCGCCGGTCGCGCGCTCGACGTAGGCCGGAAAGCCGTCACGCAGCATGCCGCGGGCGATCTCGAGGGCGCTGTCCTGATCGGACACCGCCACCACCTGGACGGTGTAGCCGATGCTCTGGCCGAAGGCCGAGCCGCCGACCAACAGCAACCACGGCAAGGCCAGCCAGGCCAGCCACGGCAAGGTCCTGCTGGCAGGGGCGCGCCCCAGGTGGTTGGCGGCTCCCGCCCTCACCTCAGAAGTCCTTGCGTTCGAAGACGATGACCGCGAAGGCGGCGAAGGCCGCACAGTAGAAGGCGATGAGGGCCATCATCCAGCCCAGCTCGGAGGACGGCGCGAGGTAGGCGGACAGCTGATGGGTCAGCAGGTAGCGCGAGATGCCGGGGAACACCACCAGCAGTTGCATCACGATGAGGCTGGCCAGCGTCGCGAGGGCGCCGGCGGCAGCGTTCATGAACAAGACGGTGAACAGCATCGACAGGAGTGCGATGGGCAGCAGTGCGTAGGCGGCGAGCAGGAAAGCGCGAAGCACCTCCCCCACGGCCGATCCCGCCGCCATCATCCCGGTGCCGAGCAGGCCCTCACGCCCCAGCCCCGTACCACCGAAGAACTCGCCGTAGCCGAAGGGGGCGCCAGCCACCAGCGAGGCAAGCAGGAACCAGGCAAGGGCCAACAGCGGCAGGGCTGCAGCGACCGCCACCTTGGCGAGCAGCCACTGTGAACGCGTGACGGGACGCAGCAGGATGGTGGGCAGGGTGCCGTGCTGGATCTCCAGCCCCAGCAGCTCGGCGGCCGCGATGGCCACCAGCAGCGGCAGCAGGAACTCCATGCTGGAGCGCAGCGCAAGGGCAGGGACCTGGAAGCCGCTGACGATGAAGAAGCCGTAGACGTCGAAGATGCCAGGCGCGTAGGCCCATAGCAAGGGGAACACCGCCAGGACGATCATGCCGAAGCGCACGCTGGAGAGCCGCCACAGCTTGCCCAGTTCCATCCGCAGCAGCGCCGCCATCAAGGCTCCTCGCGCTCGGGGGCGAGGGAGAGGCCGGGCTCGACCATGCTGCGCCTCGCACGCTCGGCCGCGACACGCTCGCGGTAGTGGGCGCGCAGGTCGAAGATGTCACGACCCAGCTCGCTCAGGTCGATGCCTGCGCCGACCAGGGTGGGGGCCAGCCTGGCCACCTCGTGGTCCTCGCGCAGGGCCACGATGACCTCGTCGCCCCGCCCCTTGGCTTCGCGCACCCAGGGTTGGGTGCGGAGCAGGGCGATGGCAGCAGGCACGTCCGACACGCGCGCGCGGAAGCGCGTGCGGCGGTCGCGCAGGTCGACGCTGTCGATGAGCATGCCCTCTTCCATGAGGCCGACGTGGTGGCAGTAGGCCACCACCTCGTCCAAGTGATGGGTGGACAGCAGCACGGCGGTGCCGTCGGCGGCAGCCTCACGCAGGACGGCGTGCACCAGATGCAAGGAAAGAGGGTCCATGCCGCTGGCAGGCTCATCGAGCACCAGCACCTCGGGCTTGGTCAGCAAGGCGGCCGCCACCCCGAGTCGCTGCCGCATGCCAAGCGAGTAGACACCCACCGGGCGGTCGGCGGCGGCCGTGAGCTCCATGCGCCGCAGCATCTCGCCGATGCGCGACTCGGGCACGCCCCCCACCAGCCGCGCATGCAACCGCAGGTTCTTGCGCCCGCTCAGGTAGGGGTAGAAGGCGGCAGGCGCCTCCACCACCGCACCGAGGCGGCGACGCACAGACGGCTTCTCGTGGGGATCCTCGCCCAGCATGCGCACGGTGCCTGAGGTGGGAAAGGCAAGGCCTGACACCAGTCGAATGACCGTGGTCTTGCCTGCGCCGTTGGGACCCACCAAGGCATAGACCTCGCCACGATGAACGCGGAAGGTCAGATCGCGGACGACCGGCCGCTGACCGTAACGCTTCGTTAGGCGAACGGTCTCGATGGCGGGGGGTGAGTTCGCTGCGTCATCCATGTGACTCTCGAGCACGAGCGTACACGCCCCGGGGATGAGCTGGGGATGGCATCGTTCACGTCCTGGCCGTCTGCTTCTCGGCCGGCTGGGCCCCTGCCGCCTGGCCCTCGCCCGTCTCCTCCACCACCAAGGCGTCGAGCACGACCTCCACCGCCCGCTCCACTGCCCGCTCCATGTCGCTGGTGTCGATGAGCGCAGCACCTTCTCGCTGCGCCTGATGGGTGACGAAGTCCTGGATCATGCGGATCTCGCCGAAGTGTTCGAGGTAGTCGGCGCTCGGTCGCTTGCGCTTGGTGTGGCCCTCGCGGCGGTCGAAGTTCTCGCGGTGATCGTCGGTGTCACGCACGACCAGCACGATCTCGACCACCACGGCATCGTCGTAGTTCATCCAGGGCGAGATGCCAGGCACGAGGTGGGTGCCTTCGATGACCACAGGCGTCGCCTCCTGCAGGTGCCGCGCGATGATGGCCTGGATGGCGGTGCTCATCTGCCTGACCTGGGTCTGGAAGCCGCGCTCCACCGGCTTGCGCTTGGGCTTGGCCTCTGCCTGCTCGTCCGGCATCAGCTCGGCTCGCCAGGCGGCATAGCTCGATGCGTGCAGCACAGGACTGAGCTCGGGGCTGATGAGTGAGCGCAGGGCCTGGCGCAAGCTGTCGGTGGACACCAACCGCGAGATGCCGAGGCGGTAGGCCAGCTCGGCCGCCAGCACCGACTTGCCCACGCCGGCCGCGCCGCCGACCAGCACCACGACCGGCCTTTGGGCGTGGCGCAGGCCACGCAGCAACTGGTAGCGCAAGGCGAACTCCTCGCCCGCCTCCTCCTGCAGCAGGTTGCGCACGATGCTGCGGACGGAGGTGCTCGGCACGCGCGTCTGCCCGAGGCGCCAGAGCTGGTCCTCGGTGCGCCTGGCAAGGCGGTGCGACAATTCCGGATCGATGCCGACGGCCAACAGCGACTGGGCGAGCACCCCGCGGGAGAAGGGCAGGCCCACGCCACGGCCCTCGTCGGTCACGTACAGCTCGGCGGCCAGTGTCAGCGAGGCCTCGAAGCGGGCCCTGACATCACGGCCGAAGCGCGCCTCGAGGGCCGAGGCCACCCGCTGGAACAACTCGCGCTGGGGCACGTCGCGGCGGCCGTCGCCGCGCATCCCCTGCTCCACCTGCCGCACCACGGCATGGGCCTCCTTGAAGGAGGTGCCCAGCTTCTCCAGGTAGGAGGCCATGCGCCTGCGCGAGAAGGCTTCGACACGGCCGTCCTCTTGCAGGACGCGGATGCGGATGAAGGGCGGGGTCTGGCGACCAAGGGCCTCGCCGGCCTCGCGACCCGCCATCTGCTGGGTCATGCGCTGCAGGCGGGCCATCAGCTCGGCCAAGGGCACCTGCTTGTGTCCGGTCGTGCGGTAGTGCTTCTCGACCTCACGCGCCACCTGCATGGCATCGTCGGTGGTCATCCCGGCGGCTTGCATGGCCTCGACCAGAGGTCCGGTGGCGAAGTTGTACTTGTGGTCGCCCTCCACCACCCGGATATCGCGGCGCTTCACCATGCCTCCTTAACAGAACAGGCCTACGACCGTATCACGCCTCCGCCGCGGCCCCGACGGCGACCAGACGATCGAGCAGATCCTTGACCACGTTGCCGGTCAGGCCCCAGATGTCGCGATCCGCCACCAGGTAACGGTGCAGGAGACGCACCGTGCCTTCGAACTCCACCTCGAGCAGGAGCGGCTCGGTGGCGGCCAAGGTGGCCAATGGCAAGGTGAAGACCTCCGCCACCTCCTGGTCCTGCAGCCTGAGAGGGCTCGGCCAAGGCAGCTCGGCCACCACCGGGGTGGCCACCAGGCCGTAGGGCGAGCTGCGGTCGTCCAGGGTGCCAAGCACCTGCTCCTGCGTCACCCGCAGACCCACCTCCTCCTCGGCCTCGCGCAACGCGGCTTCGACCACCGTCTCCCCCTCGTCAAGGCGGCCACCGGGGAAGGACACCTGCCCGCCGTGCCTGCGCAGGCCAGGCGCCCTCACGGTGAAGAGCAGCGATATGCCCTCCGGCGTGTGCAGCAAGGGCACCAGCACGGCGGCAGGGCGATGGGAAGGCAGCTGCAGACGCCGGCTCGGCCTGAGCGCCATGGCCCTGCGCACATCCCCGAGGCCCCAGTCGCTCACCTCGCAGGGCTCGCAGAGGGATCACGCTGCGCGGCCAGCTCGGCCCGCAGCATGGCCTCTGGGTCCAGCCCGGCCTCGATGGCCAAGCGCGTCCAGGTGGCGAGGGCCACCTCGAGCGGCGGACGGTGGGGCTTGATGGGTGCGTCGCCGCGCTCCTCGGCCTTGATGGCCTCCCAGTTGCGCAGCACCTGGTCGCTGTCCTCCGCCGTGGCCTGCCCGAAGACGTGGGGATGGCGACGCACCAGCTTGTCCACCACCGCCGTCTCCACGTCGCGGTAGGCGAAGCGGCCGCTCTCCTCGGCGATGACGGCGTGGAAGGCGACCTGCAACAGCACGTCACCCAGTTCCTCGGCCAGATGGGCGCTGTCATCTCCTTCGATGGCGTCCACCGCCTCGGCGGCCTCCTCGAGCAGGTAGCGGCGCAGGCTGAGGTGGGTCTGCTCCTGGTCCCATGGGCAACCGCCAGGGCCGCGCAGTCGGTGCATGATCTCCAACAAGCGATCCATGGACGATGCTACCCGGCGAAGCCGTCCAGCAACGTGATGGACGGCGATCAGGTCGCTGCGCGGATCACAGCCCAGTGCCGCCCAGTCAAGCCGCGGTCGCGTCGGTGCCGACGCGATCAGGTCGCTGCTCGGATCACAGCCCAGTGCCGCCCAGTCAAGCCTCGCGTCGGTGCCGACGCGATCAGGTTGCTGCGCGGATCACGGCCCAGTGCCGCCCAGTCAAGCCGCGGTCGCGTCGGTGCGAGAAGCAGCGCTCGGCTGCCTCGAAGGTGCAGGTCGGCGACACCTCCACCCACTCGGGCGCCAGACCGGCGTCGAGCAGCTGGCGGCGCACGACCGTGGCCACGTCGAGTCGCCAGCGGCCGGGCACGGTCGGGTCCGGCCACACGGCCTCGGCCGGGGCGCCGGCCTCGCCGGCCGCCTCCACCACCTCCGGGCCGACCTGGTAGTTGCGACCGCGGATGGAGGGGCCGAGCCAGGCTGAGAGGTCAGCCGGGTCGCTGCCGAAGTGGGTGACCATGGACTCGATCACGGCAGGCACCACGCCGCCGACGGTGCCTCGCCAGCCGGCATGCGCTGCCGCTACGGCGCCACGGCGGCGGTCGAGCAGCAGCAGGGGCAGGCAATCGGCCGCCGACACCACCAGCAGCCACGTCGGATCGTCACTGACGATGGCGTCGCCGTCCTGGCCAGCGTGGTCACGGCCGGCCAGCCGGACCTGGCTGCCGTGCACCTGGTCCATGCGCGCCACCCGGTCGAGCTCGAAGCCGAAGGCGGCAGCCAGGCGTCGCCGATTCTCCTGCACGGCCTCGGGATCGTCGCCCACCGACCAGCCGAGGTTGAGGCTGGCGTACGGCCCCTGGCTCACACCACCCGCTCTTGGGCTGAGGCCGTGCGGCACCGGCAAGGTCCCTGTCTCGAAGACCAGGCCGTCGCCTCGCGCCACGCCCGATGCTTCGGCTGCGCCGCCGCTGTCGCCTTCAGGCCATGAAGGACCCACCTGCCGCCCTCAGTAGTTCCTGGCGCTGAGCTGCAGGCCTGGCTGCGCCGCCAGCCAGTCACTCACCGCCCCCACCGCCTCACGCACGGTGGCTGTGATCAGCGGGTCGCCGAATCCCTCGAGGCGCACGATGACCTCGTCATCGTCGCGACGCTGGGCCACCAGCAGCAACTGCTGCACCAGCTCGCCCTCGTCGACGGTGACGCGGAACCACCAACGGCCGTCCTCGCCGAGGACCTTGGCGGCCTCGTGCACCACCACGTGACCGCCATCCTTGGCGCGATGGACGATCTTCTCGAAACGTGCGACCTGCGGCAAGGCGCCGCGAAGCAGGGCGTGGGGCATCTGGTCTGGCCTCCCGAGCGCGGGCTGGGGTGCTTGGTCACCGCCGCCGTCCAGGACGAAGACCTGGTAGTACAGGGGCTTGCCCTGCTCGCGCCACTTCAGAGCGTACTTGGTCTGGAACACGGCTTCGGGCGCAGGCCGCTCGAGCAGCTCGGCCACGCCGGAGGCCAGTGCCTGCTCACGGGCGAACGCCACGTAGGGCAGGTGGTCGGAGGCCAGCCGCAACTCGCCGCCGCGTTGCAGCCGGTCGGCGGCCAGTCGGAAGAAGTCGGAGCGCAGCAAGCGGTGGCGCTCGTGGCGCTCCTTGGGCCATGGGTCGGGGAAGTTGACCACGATGCTGCTGAGGCTGCCCCGCGCGAACAGCTGGCGCACCGCCACCTCGGCAGGCGCCTTGAGCAGCCGCACGTTGCCGATGCCATGGCTGCGCATGCGCCTGAGGCCGCGTAGCAGGCTGGTGCCCGAGACCTCCAGGCCGACGAAGTCATCGTCAGGGCGCGCGAGGGCCTCGGCGGCGGTGAAGCGCCCATCACCGAAGCCCACCTCGAGGTGCAGCGGTGCCACGCGGCCGAAGGCGGCCGCCCAGTCCACGGGATGCGCCAACCGCCTCCATGGAAGGAAGGTGCGGCCCGGCTCCGGCAGCAACGGGGCAGGCGGCTCGAGCACAGCGAACTCGCCCGAGGCGGCGGCCGAGGCGGCCGCCGCTGACGGCAGGGAACCGCTCACGAGCGATCCACCGACTCCTGGACGTGCGGTCTGGCCAACAGGGACTCCTCGACATCGAGGTCGAACAGCAGCAAGGTCCCCCTCGGCACCTGCAGGTAAGGGCCGACGCCGGCGACGGCCACCATCGGCGCGGAGAAGGCCCGACCGTCCTCACGGCGCAAGGCGACGTGGCCGAAGGCCTCGCCCATGACCTCGCGCCAGGCCCGCACGATGTGCTCGTCCACGCCGACGCTGCCCTCGGGTACGCCTGGGCCGGAGAGGCGGACCACCAGGCGGGCGGTGCGCGGCCGCCTTGTACGCAGGCGCAAGGAACCGACGTGCACCAGCCTGGCCACGGCCGACTGCACCTCGCGCAGCTCGACGCCCAGCTCTTCTGCCATGCGCGAGACGGTCCAGTGGCCGTTGACCGAGGCCACCACCCTGCGCTCCAGCTCGGCCAACGGCAGGCCGTCGTTGTCCACCCCTTCGGCCGCGTATGGCACGGCGTCACGCGAGACCGTCGGCCGGTCGTCCGGATCGTCGCGTCGCTGCTCGTCCAACTGCCGCAGGGCGTCGAGCAGCAGGCTCTCGGTGCTCACCTCCACCGTCACCCTTGGGGTGGGCAGGTTCGCCATGAAGGAGAAGGTGCCGCGCTCGTCGCCGAACAAGGCGGAGACGGCGGCGACCCCCTCGAGGGCACCGAACTCGGCGTGGCGCACCTGACCCTTGTCGAAGTAGACGCGGGCGCCGCCAAGGGGGTGCTGCACCACCAGCCGCCCCGTGCGGCCCGAGGCGCTCAGCAGCTGGAAGAGATCGGCCAGCGAGAAGAGTCCTAACGTCCCTGTCACGGCCCGATGCTACCAGCGAACATGCGCAGTCGACGAGGGAAAAACGGCAGCGGTGATGGCGCTGTCGATGCGGCTCGGCAAGGCGCCTCTAGGCGCGGGCGGGATGCGGCAGGTCGGCGATGACGATGGCCTCGTTCGTCGCGTCAGGGGCGATGGCCAACAGGCCCAGCTCGGGCATGGGGCCAGGGACGTCGGCCAGACCCGCCAGGTCGGCGCCCGTGGCCGCCAGAGGATCGGTGGCGGGGCCCACCACGCTCGACCTTCCTTGCGGCGACAAGGGCGCCATCTCCCCCACCAGCATCGGGTTCAGGCCGTAGCGGATCTGCGCGCGCTGCTGCACGACCGCGCGCAGGCCCAGCCCCAGCCAGGCGTCCCCCTCGCTGCGCTGCCGGTGGGCCGGCCAAGGGCGATCCCATGACGCGTCGTTGGCCGACGGCTGCACCAGCACCTGGCAGCCCAAGCCGTCCAAGCGCTCCACGACATGATGGTAGAAGGCGTCGAGGCACACCGCCACCGCCAGACGGCCCACCGGGCTGGGCACGACCGTCAGGTCCTCGACCCTGCCGGGGACAAGGCCGATGCGCCGCTCGAGGCCGTCGGTGAGGTAGGCCTTGGCGCTGCGCGCGAGCAGGGCGCCGTTGGCGGCGAAGACGTAGGCCTGGTTGCGGGGGCGCGGATCGACCACGTGCAGGCCGCGAGCGGCCTCCTGGCTGACGGTGGGCAGGAAGGCGCTGCCGGCGACCACGGTCGCCCCAGAGGCCCTTGCGGCAGCGGAGAAGGCCAGCTGGTAGAGCCGGTGCGCTTCCGGAGCCAGGTCGGCGTAGGCCGCCGAGACCGGGTTCCAGCGCCTTCGCAGCGCCAGCGTCAGCCAGGCCGGCCAGCGCTGCCGCGCCATCTGCCCGACCGCGGCGAACAGCCCTCGGGGCAGCAGCTCGGCCACCCCACCGGCTGTGGCCAGCAGGGGCAGGCCGATGAGCTCGGGGAAGGCGATCAGCGTCGGTCCTGGAGCACCTTCCACCGCGCGCAGGCAGAGGTCGGTCACGCGCCGGGCGAAGGCCTCGCCGGACGCGTAGTCCTCCGGGCACCAGCGGAACTGCACCGCCGCCAGCCTGATCCGCTCCGACGCGGCTCCGACCTGTTCCTGCCCGACGTGTTCTCGCATGGGACAGCCTAACCGTCGCTCATGGAGCCGGTGGGTACACTTCCTGGGTGATCCCTCGCCTGGCGCGCTACCTGCTGCGTGAGGCAGCTGGCCTCTACTTCGTCGGCTTGGCCGGCCTATGCCTGCTGCTGTCCGTCGACCTGCTGAGCGTCCTCGCGCGCTTCCTGGTGGAGCAGTCGGCCGGCCTGCCCGCCACCGGCCGCCTTCTGCTCTTCAAGCTGCCATGGTTCCTGCACCTCACCATGCCGCTTGCCGTGGTCTTCGCGGTGCTGCTGGCCGCCGGTCGCATGGCCAAGGACGCCGAGCTCAAGGCCGCCTACGCAGGGGGCGTACCGCCCGGACGCCTGCTCGGGCCGGTGGTGGGTGGCGGCCTGCTCGTGGCGCTGGTGGCGGTGGTGGTGAACGGCTGGCTGGAGCCATGGGGCGAGGCCGCCTACCAGGCACAGATCCAGTCCTTCCTCTATGCCCGCCCGCCTGCCGCCAGCCAGAGCGACGCAGCCTTCGCCGTGCCCGGGGTCGGCACCTTCTTCACTAGCCGACTGCGGATGGACCGTGACCAGCCCTCCACCGCCGAGCTGACGGGTGTGCTCGTCCTGCTCGAGGACGGCCGCACCGTCACCGCACCACGGGGTGTGTGGGACGCCGATGCGCGCACCTGGTCGCTGCAGACGGCGCGGGTGACCGAGGCGGGCGCAGGACCCACCGTCGCGCCGGAGCCGGTGGACCTTGTGCTGCCCTTCCCCCTCGAGACGGCGCCGGCCGACGCCCTCGCCAGGCCCCACCAGCAGACGCTATCGGAGTTGATGGGGCGCGTGCGCGAGCTGCGCGCCGCCGGTGCTGACGTCAGTGAGGCCAGCTTCGCCCTGCACCGCCGCTTGGCCGACGCCTCGAGCGCCGCCGTCTTCGCCCTCGTGGCCGGCGCTCTCGGCCTTCGGGTGCGGGGCAGGGCTGCCGGCCTCGGCCTGACCATCGGCCTGCTGGTGGTGTTCTGGGCCACCTGGACCTTCACCGGCTCGCTCTTCGACAGCGGCGTGCTCGGCGCCATCGCGGCCGCCTGGGCCACGCCGGGGTTGGTGGGCCTGCTCGGCCTGCTGCTGGCCTTCCAGGTGGTGAGGCGATGACGGTGTGGGGACGCGCGATCGCCCGCGAGGTCGGCCCGCTCTACCTGCTCGGCTTGGCGGTCCTCACCCTGCTGCTGCTGCTCTCCTTCCTCCTTGGGGTGCTGGCGGACGTGCTGGCGCGTGGCGTGCCGGTGGGCACGGTCGCCGCCTTCTTGCTGTACAAGCTGCCTGCTGCTGCAGCTGCCGGGCTGCCGCTCGCCCTGCTCTTCGCCGCGCTGCTCGCGCTCTCGCGCCAGAGTCAGGACGGTGAGTTGCGCGCGGCGCTGCTGCTCGGCCTGCCGCCCCGTGCCACGGTCATGCCCATGCTGGTGCTCGGCGCCTCGGTGGCGGCCCTGACGCTGGTGAACAACGAGGTGGTGGTGCCGTGGGCCGAGCGCCGCGCCGCCGATGTCCAGCGCGAGATCCTGCTGCGCAGCCCTGCCACGGTGCTGCAGACCGGCGCCTTCTTCCAGGACGCGCTCGGCCGCTCCATCTTCCTGCGTGCGGCCACACCGGACGGCGGCCTGGAGGGCGTGACCATCATCGCGCCAGGCGGCAGCCAGGGGCCGCGTCAGCTCATCGAGGCGGCCCGCGGCCGCTCCGACGCAGCAGCAGGCGTGTGGTGGCTGGAGGACCTGCGGCTGCGCTCCTTCCGCAACGGCCGCACCGTGCTCGACCTGCAGGCAGAGAGCGCGATGGTGCCGGTGCGGGGGCTGACGGCGGCTTCGCCGGCCGGCGCCGACCTGGTCACCCTGCCCCTGCCTGAGCTGTTGAGCCGTCTGCGCGGCCTCGGTCGCGACGCGCCGGCCGAGTGGACGGCCCTGCACCGCAAGCTGGCCGAGCCCGCCGCCGCCGTGGCCTTCGCCCTCTTCGCCGTGGCTGTTGCCTTCTACAGCCTGCGCAGCAACGCCTCGCTCGGCCTGGTGGCCGTGTTGGTGCTCACCTTCGTCTACTACGCCACCTGGAGCGTGGCCAAGTTGCTCGGTGCACAAGGCACCATCCCCGCCTACCTGGCCGGCTGGGCACCCGTCGCGCTGTACGCGGTGGCCGGGCTTGCGCTGCTGCTGCGAGCAGCGCGCAGGTGATGGGCCGGCGCCGGCTCGTCCTGGCGGCCCTGTGGCTGGTCATGGGCGGCGGCGCGCTGCTGGCCGGGCTGGGCGGTTCCGCCCTGGCCGCCACCCTGACGGTGGACAGCGGCGGCGATCCGAACGCCACCCTCGAACTGCGGCCCTACCGCCTGCCGGACGGCAGCGAGGCGGAGATGGTGGTCATCACCGGCCGCCAGATCACGCTCACGATCGACGCGGTGGTCATCACCGGCCAGCGCATCGAGATCGACGTCAGCGGCGGCGTCGTGCGCGTCATCGGACCAGGCAGCTTCGCCTCAGGCGAGGAGCGGCTGGAAGGCGACGACTTGGAGCTGCGCCTGGACGACGAGCGCCTCAGCGCCATCACGGCGGTGGTCTTCACCTCGGCCATCGACGTGCGCGGCGCCGTGGCCGACCGGCTGCCCGGGCAGGTCACGCTGCTGGACGGCCTTGCCTCACCCTGCAGCCGCTGCGGCCAGGAGACCATGGACTACGCCTTCAGCGCCGCGCGCATGATGCTCTTCCCCGGCGACCGACTGGTGGCATGGGACGTGGTCATCCTCATCCGCGACACCCCGGTGCTGAGCCTGCCTGTGCTTGTCATCCCGCTGGCGCAGGGGGACAGGCAGCCGCAACTGCTCGTGGTCACCGGCACCGCCACCGAGCAGGGCGAGGTGCGCCTCACCTGGCCTTACGTGGCCGGTCGCCACGCCCTCGGCACCTTCAGCGTGCGCTACCTGGTCGACGTCGACCCCAACCGCTCCGCCGGCCTGGTCGGCCGCCTGCTCGGCGGGGCGGTCGAGCGGCAGTACGTCGGCTTCGAGCTGCACCACCGCTACTACGACGACCGCGCCAACGCCCAGCTACGGCTGGCCTACGATCCCGGCCGCCTGCCCCGTGAAGGCAGCACCCTGCTGCCCGCTCTCACGGAGCGTCCGCCCACCTGGACCGCCGACCTGAGCTACGCCACCGAGCAGGACGCGCCTGGCACCTCGGTGCTCGCCACCCTGCAGCTCGACGACAGGGTGGCGAGGGGTCGCTGGCTCTACCAGCTGGCCCTGGCCGAGGAGACGGAGGTCCTGCTCGCACGCTTCGACAGCATGGGCTACGTCGACACCGACCTCGGCTTCGATCCCAGGACGCCGCCCGCCTACGCCAGCCGCAGCACGCCGCGTCGCACCGCCATGCGCCTACGGCTCGACGCCACCGACCTCAGCCCTGTCCACCTCGGCGCGCTCAGGGTCACGGTCCTGCACGCCGACCTCGGCCTCTTCGAGGACGCCGCCAACCCCGTCAACCGCGAGGCGGCGCGGCTCGGCATCGTCAGCGGCGGACGCCTGCTGCTGGGCCACCAGGTGGTCCTCGACCGCCTGCCCCTGTGGCGCGGGGCGACCCTGGAAGGCGAGAACCGCTTCGAGGGCCGCTACTACGACACCCTGGAGCGGGCGGTGACCTGGCGTTCGCGGATGGCGCTGCAGCAGAGCTTCGGCAACGTCGCGCAACTCGGCCTCAGCTTCGACCGTGACGTGGAGGAGGGCGAGACGCCCTTCCGCTTCGACGCCGCCGCCGCCCGCGCCCGCACCCAGCTCGGCGTGCGCTTCAGCTTCACACCCGGCCGCTGGCTGAACCTCAGCAGCGAGGGCGGCTACCTCTTCGTCGAGGCGAGAAGGCCGGAGACCGTTGGCTGGCTGCCGCTCAACACTCGCCTTCAGCTCTTCGGCCACCTCTCCTGGATCGACCTGAGCCTGAGCCACCACTGGCCCATCGCCGACGACGACCCCGGCACCTTGACGGGTCGCCTGACGCTGCAGGCGCGACGGTCGCCCGCCGACTTCCGGCTCACCATCGACCACCTGCAGGACCTGCTTCCCGACCCCGGTCCCCCCTGGTTCAGCGAGAGCCGCACCCAGGTGGACTGGCTGGCGGCGGTGGACCGGGTGGCCTCCTTGCAGCTGGGGGTGACCTATCGCCACCAGCCGCTGCCTGAGGCCGGGGTGGTGCGCCATTGGGACCCGCTGGACGCCCGTCTGACCCTTGGCAGCATGCGCAGCGGCGACAGCCGTCCAGGACTGCGCCTGCAGGCGATGGTCGAGCTGACCGAGCCCTCGGTGGAGCGGCTGACCGTGGAGCTGCGGGCCAACGTCGGCCAGTTGGAGCTGAACGCCAGCCAGCAGATGACCCTCTCAGGCGATCCCCTGCCGACGGCGACCGTGCCTCGGCCCACCGCCGTCATCCAGGACGCCCGCCTCTCGGTGCGCTGGCGTGACGTGCTGCAGCTGGAGACCCGCGGCCTGATCTGGCTGCCACCCAGCCTGCTCGGCCACGACCTGAACGAGCGCAACCGCACCTTGACGGTGCAGCTTCGCGAGCTGCGCCCGGCAGACGACGGGCGCTGGGAGGTCAGCTACCGCACCACCTACGACCCCAACCTTGGCGCCGACGGCGGTCGCAGGGACAGCGTCTTCGAGGTGCGACTTGCGCTGTTCCATGAGCGCCTGTGGGCGGTGAACTACAACCTGGAGGCACTGGCCGACTGGGCGCTGCGTGACGACAGGCAGCCGGAGCCCTACCTGCGCCGCGCCTCGCTGATCTTCGGCGCAGACGCCTTCGAGCGCGTCGGCCTGCAGGGCCGACTCAGCTACGTCGCCACCTACGACCTGGCCAGCGAGTCGGTCAACCGCCGCGAGCTGACCATCGGCGAGCTCACCGTCGCGCTGCGCCCCACCGACGAGCTGACCGTCGGCGCGCGGTTCCGCGACGTGTGGGACCTCACCGGCAGCAACGCCGACCGCTCGCCTTGGACCTTCAGGCCCGAGGTCTTCTTCGTCTGGGACCGCTGCTGTTGGGCGCTGGTCGGTGCCTGGGACAGCGCGACAGGCAGCATCCGCATCGCCTTGACCGGCCCGGGCAGCAGCACGGGTCTTGAGCAGGTCTTCGACACCGACCTGACCCTGCCCCGCCGACCCTTGGGGGATGATCAACCATGAGCAAGACGCTTCGCCGCCTTCGCACGCTGGCC
>CAYXJZ010000032.1:0-31248 GCA_964465355.1 uncultured bacterium
AGGTGGACGGCGAGAGCTTCGAGATCGCCTTGAGCGACGTGGACGACGAGGACGACGACGAGTCCGAGGACGACGAGTTCGAGGGCGCCATGCAGCTGAGCCCCGCCGAGCGGCGCGAGTGGGCCAACTGGGTGGAGAACCGGGTGAGGGACGACGACCTGGACGCGGTGATCATCCGCCTCGGCTCGCTGCATCCGGATACCCTGGAGGGCATCTTCGAGCTGCTGCCCGAGGCGGTGGAGGAAGCGGTGCTCGACGCCCTCGACGCCGTGCTCGAGGCCGACAGCATGGACGGCGACCCGCCACCCATGCAGGCCTGAGCCTGCGCGCAGGCCTGAGCCTGCACGCAGGCCTGAGACGGCGCCACCGCCCCAGCTACCACGGCACCAGCTCCCTGCCAGGGAAGGCGTCCGGGCTCAGGGGCTGCCCCGACAGCATGGGGTCACGCAGCCCGTAACGGCCGCCCATGGGCGCTCGCCAGCGCGAGGCGCTGCGGTCGGCCAGGCCCAGCGTCCACGCCTCCCGCACGCCGGCGCGGGCGCAGCGGTGGGCGCGCCAGCGCAGCGGCCCCTCCTCCGGTCCCACGAACACCGCCAGCGCCACCGCCTGGCCGGAGGCCAGCCAGGGGACGGCCTGCGACCGCGAAGGCGTCCAGACGGGCCGGAGCACCGCCACCTCTGGCCGCAGCAGGTCGTGCGGCCCCAAGGCCAGGGCCTCGCGCACCGCCACCCTGTGGTCGGGGACCAGGCGACTGAGGTCGCTGGCCAAGCCGGTGACCCGACGGACCACGTCGTCGGCCGGGGCGCCGGCCGTGAGCACCACCCCAGCCACCAGCTCGATGCCGCTGCCCCAGGCCAGCCGCCCGGCCGACACCAGCTCCTGGAGGTCGTCGATGGTGATGGGGCTGCGGACCATGGCGGCAGGCTAAGAGAGCGCACGGGCACCCCCCTCCGCGAGCTGGGCAGTTGCCCAGAGGTTCACGGCCGGTGACCATCCCAGGCCACCGGAGGCTGTCGTAGGCTGCCGCCCATGGACCTGCCGCTGATGTACACGGAGCTCGCCGCCTGGTGGCCGCTGCTCTCCCGCCCGGAGGACTACCGGGAGGAGGCCGGGGTCTTCCGAGCCGTCCTGGAGGGTTCGGGCGCCGATCCGCTGGTGACGCTGCTGGAGCTGGGCAGCGGGGGCGGCAGCAACGCCTCCCATCTCAAGGCGCGCTTCCAGATGACCCTGGTCGACCGCGCCGAGGGGATGCTGGCGGTGAGCCGGGCGCTCAACCCAGGGTGCGAGCACCTTCTGGGCGACATGCGCAGCCTGCGGCTTGGCAGGACCTTCGACGCCGTGTTCGTCCACGACGCGATCCAGTACATGACCACCGAGGCCGACCTGCTGGCCGCCTTCCAGACCGCCTTCCTGCACTGCCGGCCGGGCGGGGTGGCGCTGTTCGTGCCGGACGACGTCGGCGAGCGCCTGGAGGAGGACACCAGCCACGGTGGCCACGACGGCGAGGACGGCCGCGCCCTGCGCTACCTGGAGTGGTCGCACGACCCCGACCCCACCGACAGCAGCTTCGTGGTGGACTACGTCTACGCCCTGCGCGACGGCGACGGGCCGCCGCGGGTGCTGGCCGACCGCCACGTGCAGGGGCTCTTCCCCCGCGCCACCTGGCTGCGCCTGCTCGGCGAGGCCGGCTTCCGAGCCGAGGCCCTGCCCTTCCGGCTGTCGGACGTGCCGCGGGCACTCGAGCTCTTCCTCGCCCGCAGCCCGTGACGGCCCGGCTGCCAGGGCGACCGGGGAGCGGGTGATAGACTCCGCCGGATAACGATGCCCAGACGCGACGACATCCACAAGATCCTCATCCTCGGCTCCGGCCCGATCGTCATCGGCCAGGCGGCCGAGTTCGACTACTCCGGCACCCAGGCCTGCAAGGCCCTGCGCAGCGCCGGCTACGACGTGGTGCTCATCAACGCCAACCCGGCGACGATCATGACCGACCCGGAGGTGGCCGACCGCACCTACGTCGAGCCGCTGACGCCGGAGTTCGTCGAGCGCGTCATCCTGGCCGAGCGACCCGACGCCCTGCTGCCCACCCTGGGCGGCCAGACGGCCCTCAACCTGGCCAAGACGCTGTTCGAGACCGGGGTGCTGGCCAAGCACGGGGTGCAGCTCATCGGCGCCAACTACGACGCCATCACCAAGGGCGAGGACCGCCAGCTCTTCCAGCAGGCCATGGCCAAGATCGGCATCAAGACGCCGGCCGGCAAGATGGTGGCCTCGCTGGAGGAGGCGCTCGACTTCGTCAAGACCATCGGCTTCCCCGCCATCATCCGCCCCAGCTTCACCCTTGGCGGCACCGGCGGCGGCATCGCCTTCAGCGAGGAGGAGTTCCGTCGCATCGTGCGCCAGGGCCTGCACGACTCGCCTGTGCACACCGTGCTGGTGGAGCAGTCGGTGCTGGGATGGAAGGAGTACGAGCTGGAGGTGATGCGCGACGTCAACGACACCGTCGTCATCATCTGCTCCATCGAGAACTTCGACCCCATGGGGGTGCACACGGGCGACAGCATCACCGTTGCACCGGCCCAGACGCTGTCCGACAAGGAGTACCAGCGGCTGCGCGACGACAGCATCGCCATCATCCGCGAGATCGGGGTGGACACAGGCGGCTCCAACATCCAGTTCGCGGTGAACCCAGAGGACGGCGACGTCATCGTCATCGAGATGAACCCGCGGGTGTCGCGCTCCTCGGCCCTGGCCAGCAAGGCCACCGGCTACCCCATCGCCAAGATCGCCGCCCTGCTGGCGGTGGGCTACCACTTGGACGAGCTGCCCAACGACATCACCAAGGAGACCAAGGCCGCCTTCGAGCCCTCCATCGACTACGTGGTGACCAAGATCCCGCGCTTCGCCTTCGAGAAGTTCCCCGGCACGCCCGACACCTTGGGCACGCAGATGCGCTCGGTGGGCGAGGTCATGGCCATCGGCCGCACCTTCAAGGAGTCGCTGCAGAAGGCCATGCGCTCCTTGGAGCTGGATGTCAAGCACGCCTTCACGGACGCCAGCGACGAGCGCCTCGAGGCCCTGCTCTACCCCAACCCCAGGCGTCTCGGCGCCGTGCTCGAGCTGCTGCGCCGTGGCCGGTCGGTTGGCTTCCTGCACGAGGAGACCGCCATCGATCCCTGGTTCCTCTCGCAGCTGCGCGAGATCACCGATGCAGAGCACGAGATCAGTGCGCTCGGCGAACTGGCGAGCTGGGACTGGGAGACCTGGCGCGAGGTCAAGCGACTCGGCTTCGCCGATGCCGACCTGGCCAAGCTCAAGGGCGTCAGCTCGGCCGAGGTGCGGCAGCAGCGCCACCTCAAAGGGCAGCGCCCCGTCTTCAAGACGGTGGACACCTGCGCCGCCGAGTTCGAGGCCTACACGCCCTACCACTACTCCACCTACGAGTGGGAGGACGAGGTCATCGGCTCCGACCGGCCCAAGGTGGTCATCCTCGGCTCCGGCCCCAACCGCATCGGCCAAGGCGTGGAGTTCGACTACGCCACCGTGCATGCCGTGTGGGCGCTGCGCGACGCCGGTTTCGAGACCATCATGATCAACTCCAACCCTGAGACGGTGTCCACCGACTACGACACCGCCGACCGCCTCTACTTCGAGCCGCTGACGCTGGAGGACGTGCTCAACGTGGTCGAGCACGAACAGCCGGTCGGCGTGATCGTGCAGTTGGGTGGGCAGACGCCGCTGAAGCTGGCGCGCTCGCTCGAAGAGGCCGGTGTTCCCATCTGGGGCACCCCGGCGGCCGCCATCCATGCCGCCGAGGACCGTGACGCCTTCCACGCGCTGTGCAGCCGCCTCGGCATCCCCCAGCCTCAAGGCGGGGTGGCCGTCGATCCTGCCGAGGCCAAGCGCTTAGCCCGCGAGATCGGCTACCCGGTCATGGTGCGGCCCTCCTACGTGCTCGGTGGCCGCGCCATGCGGGTGGTGCGTTCGGACGCCGAACTCGACGCCTACCTGTCCGAGGTCTACGCCGAGCTGCCAGACACGCCAAGCGTGCTGGTCGATGCCTTCGTGGCCGGTGCCAAGGAGGTGGACGTCGACGCGCTCTGCGACGGGCAGCGAACGGTGGTGGCGGGCATCATGGAGCACATCGAGGCGGCCGGGATCCACTCCGGCGACTCGGCTTGCATCACCCCACCGGTGAGCCTCTCGACCGAGGTCATCCGGCGCATCTCCGACTACACCGTCCAGCTCGCGGAAGCCATCGGCGTACGCGGCCTCATCAACGTGCAGTACGTCATCAAGGACGGCGAGGTGCTCGTCATCGAGGCCAACCCCCGTGCCAGCCGCACCATCCCCTACCTGTCCAAGGCCATCGGCCACCCGCTGGCCAAGTACGCCGCGCTCATCGCAGCCGGCAAGACGCTGGCCGAGATCGGCCTCGAGCAGACGCCAGAGCCCTCCGTCTACAGCGTCAAGGAGGTGGTGCTGCCCTTCCTCAAGTTCGCCGGGGTCGCCCCTGTGCTGGGTCCGGAGATGCGCTCGACCGGCGAGAGCATGGGCATCTCGCACGACCCCTACTTGGCCTACTACAAGGCGCAGCTCGGCGCCAACGTCCGCCTGCCTGCGGCGACACCGCTCACGGGTCGCCTGCGCCTGCTGGCCGAGGATGAAGGCGCGGAGGACCTGGCACAGCGCGCAGCCGCGCTTGGCTTCGAGGTGGTGCGCGAGCTGCCCAGCGATCTCGACGAGATCGCCGACGACGTCATGCTCATCGACCTGCTCCACACGCCCGCCTTGCGGCGCGCGCTGGAGGAAGGCGTGCCCTACCTCAGCACCTTCCAGGGCGCCGATTGGACGCTGAAGGCCTTGGAGAGGCTGGCGGACGGCGAGTTGCGCGTGCGCACGCTGCAGGACCTGCATCGTCCCGCCGGCGTCGTGGCCTAGCCGCCGCCAAGAAAAAGGCCGGTGACGCCATCGTCACCGGCCAGCGGCCATGCTCGGTCCTGATCCTCAGCCTCGACGCTGAACCTCGCCTGTGAGCAAGGTGACGTCGTCGTCGACACGGTCCTCGGCGATGCCAGGGCCGGCGAAGGGAAGACGCTGTTGGCTCACGCCAGCCGCCTGGAGTTCCGTATCGCCTGGCGGGGTGGCCTCAGCCTGTGGCGCAGCACCATCGGCCTGCAGCGAGATGACATCGTCCCCGCCGATGGGGTCGACGCCGTCCGGTAGGCCACGCACCTTCTCACGCTGGCGGTCGGGCAGACGGTCGCGCAGCGAGGTGGCGTAGAGGCTCATGTTCTCAAGGGCCTCGTGCACGCGGTAGCGCAAGCAGAACTCACCGGAGTCGACGCGGCTCACCAGATGCCAGGGAGCCTCGGACAGTCGTTCCAGCGTGCGAAGCGCCTGGTCGCGCGGCAACTCGGCGTCGCTGGCCACGTCCTCCAGCAGGAAGACCGATGGCGCCTTGAAACCGCCCAGTCGCTCCAGCACGGCCGAGAAGGCGCCGCGCTCCTGCAGTCGCTTGCCCACCGTGCGTTCGAAGCGTTCCAGCCCGTACTCGAAGAGGCCGTCGCGCTCGAAGTGCGGCTCCAGGTCGAAGGGGCCGAGGGGCAGCGCGTTGGCCAGCTCGAGCACGCGGTCGAGGCCGGCCCATGACCACAGCGTGGCCTTGGCCAGGTCGGCGGGCGCCACCAGCCTGTGCAGGTCGCGGTGGTCGCCCACCACGGCCAGGTAGGTGGCCGACGCCTCGCGTCTGCGGTGCAGCAGGGCGCCCCAGTCCAGGCGCTGGCCCTCGCTGAGCACGTGCACCAGGGAGCGCTCCGAGCGCCTGCCCAACTCGGTGTGCAGCATGAGCTGGCCGTGGGCCAAGCCCTCGACGCGGTAGCCGAGCGTGGCGAAAGCCTCCCGCGCCCGCTTGGTCTTGGCCGGGTCGCCGGGCGGCAGGCTGGCCGAGTTGAGGGCGGCGTCCGTGGTGAACAGGCCAGGACGGGGGGCGGGTGTCACCTTCGGGGTGGCGGCCGATCGGTCGACCGGTCGTGCCTGGCCGAGCCGGTCCAGCTTCAAGGGGTCGTTGTTGGGCCCGGCGGCTGCGCGACGGTCGTCGGCGGCGGCGTTGGGGGTAGGGGCAGCTGCAGCCTTTGGCTCTTCGCGCCGCCGGCTCCAGGGGAAGCGCAACCGCCTTGGCGGCGGCTGGTCCCATCCGAAGGTCTCGTGCTCGCCGCTGTCGGTCTCGGCGCGTTGGCGGTCGGCACGGGCGTCGCGCTGCCGACGGGCCTGGTCGAGGGCGTCGGCCTCGGCGTGCGCAGCCAGGCGCTCACGGCTGTGGCGACGCAGGTCGTCGTCAGCGGCGGCCTGCTCAGTTGCGTCAGGCTGACTGCCGGCCTGGGAGATGGTGCGCTCCAACTCGTCCTGCTCGACCAGCGCCATGATCTGCGCTTCCTTGGCCGCTTGGGCCTCGAGCGCGGCCTCCACCTCGGCGCGTGCGCTCATGGCCGCTTCGCGGTCGGTCCGCTCGCGTTCGGCCGCCTCGCGCGCACGTCGGCGACGGTCGGCTTCGAGGTCCTGTTGGCGCGCCTCGCGCCCGAAGGGCTGCCTGCCTACCGCGCCCGAGCCATCGGCTGGGGTGCCAGAGGTCCTTGCCCCTTCGCCGTCAGCCGGGCCAGCCTTGGGTTCGGCCCCAGTCTGGGCACCGGCCTTGGCGGCTGCCGCCGCTGCGGCCTCGGCGGCCGCCTTGGCCCGCCTGCGCTCCTCGCGCTTCCCGACCCGGCGCTGCTCCTCGGCCACGGCGCGCTCCAGCACGTCCCTTGCCTGCCAGCGGCCGTCGTGCATGACCATCCGCAAGTCCTGCTCCAAGGCCTGGCGCAGGGGGAAGCCGCTGGGGATGTCGGGGTAGAGGCCGCGGATCTCGGCCTCGGACATGGGCACGCCCTGCTCCAGCACCCCGTCGAGCACCTTGCCGATGACCTCGGGCCGACTGAAGTCGGGGCGCTTGGGCTTGACGAAGGGCACGAAGGCGTAGCGACCGTCCTCCAAGGGACGGATGTGGAGCTCGTCGTTGACGTCGAGCTCGTGGGCGATGAAGAAGGGCCCGAGGCCGGCCACCCGCCTGCCCTCCACCTGCAGCAGGAACTCCTCGTCACGGCCGGTGTCGTAGCCCACCACCTCGCCATGCTCGGGGAACACCCCTAGCAGGCTCATGGGCAGCGTCAAGGAGCCGCTCCGGATGCAGATGCGCGTCAGGGGGTAGCGGTAGGCTTCGGCCATCAGGACCTCGCTCTGGCGGTGGACGAGTGGGCGGTGTAGCAGCCGTTCCCGGCGTGCTCAGGTACTACATGCTGTACCAAGGAGGCATGCACGTTCAACATTTGGACAACCCTATCACAGCCCACCTGAGTGCGTGCAAGAAAGCACGTGGCAGACGTCAGCCTGTTGCACCACCCGGCAGAGATGGCCTGCAGGACGCGTTCATGACCGCGGTCGCGGGTCGCCGAACACCAACCGTCGACGCGTTCCGGTCGCCGCTGCGCGCGAACGTGGCGTGACGACGTGGCTGGCGGGCAGGCCAGCGGGCAGAGCAGCCATCGCCTGGGTCGCAGCTCGGGCCGGCGCCGACGCGGCGGCTGCCGACGAAGCGTCTGCGGCCGCCGCTGCCTGAGCAGCCGCGCCCGGTCGTCCACCCTTGCGTCGCCGCCCACCCTTGCCGCCTGCTGCAGGCGAGCTGGCGGAGGGGGCGCCAGCAGACGCAGCGGCGCCTGCGGACGCGGCCGTGGCAGAACCGGCCGCCGCGGTGGCCCTGCGCGAGCGCATGGGCAGCACCCGCTGCGTCGGTGGGGCGTCGCGATCGGTGGCCGCCTGCTGCGGCGTCTTGAGCTGCTCTGGCTTCGGCGCGCTGAGGCCGGCGGGCACAGGGTCGGCGGCCTGCTCCGGCATCTCGGCCTCGGCCGGCAACAGGTCGATCTGCCGGTTGACCGGGTTGGCATAGAGGATCTTGACCTCGACCCGGTCGCCCATGCGGTAGCGCTTGCGGTTGTGCTTGCCCATCAGCATCAAGCTGTCTTCCAGGAAGACGTAGTAGTCGTCGTCCAGCTGGGAGACGTGCATCAGGCCTTCGATGCCGTTGGGCAGGGCGAGGAAGACGCCGAAGTTGGTGACACCGACCACCGTGGCGAGGAAGCGCTCGCCCACGTGGTCGCGCGCCCACACGGCGTGGAAGTACTTGCTCAGGTCGCGCTCGGCCTCCTCGGCCTTGCGCTCGCGCTCGCTCGTGTGCTCGGCGAGCGGCACGAACTCCGCCTCCCAGCGCTTGCGCAAGGTGGCCGTGAGCTTCTTGCGCAACCTCGAACGCAACACCCGGTGCACCACCAGGTCGGGGTAGCGACGGATGGGGCTGGTGAAGTGCAGGTAGTGCTCGAAGGCGAGGCCGAAGTGACCGAGGTCGTCGACCGCGTACCTGGCCTGCTTCAGTGAGCGCAGCAGCAGGGTGCTGACCAACTGGTGCTCCGGCTTGCCGGCCGCTGCCTTCAGCACCGCCTGCAGGTCGGCGGGCTTGGGGTCGTCGAGCTGGATCTCGTAGCCGAGGCGCTGCAGGGCCTTCTGCAAGGCCTGGATCTTCTCGCTGCTCGGCTCCTCGTGCACCCTGTACAGCGCGGGCACGCCGGCCGCGTGCAGTTCCATGGCCACATGCCGGTTGGCCATCAGCATCAGCTCTTCGATGAGCCGCCTGGCGGCGTTGCTGCGGATGGGCATGAGGCGCAGGTCGCCGGCCTCGTCGACGTCCACCTTGGCCTCGGTGAAGTCGAAGTCAAGGGCGCCGGCCTCCATGCGCTGCTTGCGCAGCACCTGGCTGAGCTCGAGCAGCGCCTTGACGTCGCGCTCCAGCTTGAGCTTGCCATCGGGCAGGCGACCGCCCTCGAAGAACTCCTGCACCTGCTCGTAGGTCAGCCGCGCGTCGCTGCGGATGACGGTCTCCTTGAACTCGACACCGTGCACGACGCCCTCACGGTCGACCTCGACGAAGCAGGACATGGTGAGGCGGTCTTCGCCTTCCACCAGCGAGCACAGACCGTTGGACAGCGCCTCTGGCAGCATGGGCAGCACCCTGCCAGGCAGGTAGACCGAGGTGGCCCGCGCCTTGGCCGAGTCGTCCAGCGGTGTGCCTTCGGTGACGTAGTGGCTGACGTCCGCGATGTGCACGCCCACGCGGTAGCGCTGCGCCTTGCCGCGGCCACCGACGCGCTCGAGCGAGATGGCGTCGTCGAAGTCCTTGGCGTCCACCCCGTCGATGGTGAAGGTGGGCACGGCGCGGTGATCGAGGCGACCGCGCAGGGCGGTCTTGGGCAAGGAGGTGCCGAGGGCTTCCGCAGCAGCAAGGGTGGCCTCGTCGAAGTGGTCCTCGAGGCCGTACTTGACGATCACGGCGCGGGTCTCGACCTCGGGGTCATCGGCCTCGCCGAGGACCTCGTCCACCTCGGCGTATGGCTCGGTCTCACCGGAGGTCTCTGGCCACACCATGCGGCCGACGATGCGGACACCGGCTTCCAGCATGCCGACCGATCCGGGGGTGAGCAGCACCCGCTCGCGCAGGCGCACGGAATCCGGCCGCAGGATGGCGTAGCCGTGGGCGTACTCCAGCGTGCCGACCACGCGTTCATGGCCTCGGGCCACCACACGCACCACCGAGCCGGCCGGTCGGCCGTTCTCTGTGCCGCTTGGATCGAGACGGGCGATGACGCGGTCGCCATCCCAGGCGCCCATCAGCTTGTCGGCCGGCACGAACATGTCCTTGGCGCCGACGGCGTCGGCGATGACGAAGCCGTAGCCTCCAGAGGTCACCTGCAGGCGCCCTGGGAAGAGGTTCATCTCCTCGGGCAGGCCGTAGGTGCGGCGGCGGGTGCGGATCAGCTCGCCCTTGTCCGCCAGCTCGTTCAGCACTTGCCGCAGCATGGCACGGTCCTCGGTCTCGAGCTTCTGGACGAGGTCCTGTTCGTGCCAAGGGCGTTCGGGGTTCTGGTGGAAGAAGGCGAGCACACGGCTCTGGTCGATCCGACTCATCGGAGCCGAGCATAGCCTGCCAGGACCCTGCCACGGGCTTCAGAGGACTGGAGGCGGTCGGGGTCTCTCAACGGCGCCCATCGTTCATATTTGACTGAAAGTTCGGAACGTTCTAAACTCATGCCCATGAGTCTTGACATTCGCCTTCCGCCACCGCAAGACAGGCTCCCTTCCCCATGACGGAACGCGAGTCCTTCATCGAGCAGATGGGCATGGTCATGGAAGCCAGCGGCCTGCCGAGGATGGCGGGTCGCCTGCTCGGCGCCCTGCTGGTGGCCGACCCACCCGAGCGCACCGCCGAGGCCTTGGGGCAGGAGCTGCAGGCCAGCCGCGGGGCCATCAGCACCGCGGCCCAACTGCTCGAAGGCGCCGGCATGATCCAGCGGCTGACGCTGCCCGGCGACCGCCGCTACCACTACCGCACCGATCCGGGCGGCTGGGCGAAGACCATGGAGGGGATGATGGGCGGCCTGCAAGCCACCGCCGACGTGGCCGAGCGCGGTCTTGCGCTGCTCGGTGACGCCTCACCCGAGGTGCGGCGCGGTCTGCAGGAGATGCGCGACCTCTTCCAGTACTGGGCCGACGCCTTCCCCAGGGTGGCCGCCGGCTACGAGGAGCACAAGCGGCTGCGCGCCGCCGAGACGGATGGCGCGCCAAGCAGCAGCAAGGAGGGATCTCCATGAACCCGGTGATCGAGGCCGTCGGCCTGGTCAAGCGCTACCGCCGCCACGGCCGGCCGGCACTGGCTGGCCTCGACCTGCGCGTCGAGCAGGGCGAGGTCTTCGGCTTCCTCGGACCCAACGGCGCAGGCAAGACCACCACCATGCGCCTGATGCTCGACCTGGTGCGTCCCAGCTCGGGCAGCCTGCAGGTGCTTGGGCAGGCGCCGCGGGCAGGTGGGCCTGCCTTGCGGCAACGCATCGGCTACCTGCCAGGCGACGTGCGTGTGGCCGGTCGCCAGAGCGGTCGCGCCCTGCTGCTGCACCTGGCGAGGCTGCGTGGCAACGTCCAGCCACCACGGATCCAGGCGCTGGCCGAACGCCTCTCCCTCGACATGGACGCCCAGGTCCGTCAGCTCTCCAAGGGCAACCGCCAGAAGCTGGGCATCGTCCAGGCCTTCATGCACCGACCCGAGCTGTTGCTTCTCGACGAGCCCACCTCGGGCCTCGATCCCCTCTACCAGCAGGTGTTCCTCGACCTGGTGCGCGAGGCCGTGGCCGACGGCGCCACCGTGGTCATGTCATCGCACGTCCTGGCCGAGGTGGCCCAGGTCGCAGGCAGGGTCGGCATCATCCGCGAGGGTGAGCTGATCGCCGCGGAGGACCTGGCCGCCCTCAGGCGACGCGCCGGGCAGGCGGTGACGATCCACTTCGAGGCACCCGCCCCCTTGGCCGACTTCCGGGACCTGCCCGGCCTCGTGGACGCGAGGATGGACGGCCTGACCCTGCGGGCGCGCCTCGAAGGCAGCCCCGACGCCTTGGTCAAGGTGGCGGCGCGCCACCGGCTGAGCCACATGACCTTGACCGAACCCGACCTGGAGGAGCTGTTCTTCCATCACTACCGCCAGCAGGACCGCCATGCGGCATAGCGTCTTCGGCAAGGCCATGGCCGACCAGCGCGGCGGCCTGATCGGCTGGTCCATCGGCCTGGCGGCCATGGCCTTGCTCTACGCCGCCTCCTACCCGCTGATGGTGGAACCCGCCATGGTCGACGCGCTCGCGGCCATGCCCACCGAGCTGATGGCCCTGTTCGGCTGGCAGGACCTGGCCAGCGCCGCAGGCTACTTGGACGGCACCGTCTTCTCCCTCACGGCTCCGGTGCTGCTCATCATCATGGCGGTGGGCGTCGGCACGCGCGCCGTCGCGGGCGAAGAGGAGGACGGGCAGCTCGACCTGGTCATCAGCCACCCCGTCTCGCGCAGCCGCCTGCTGCTGGAGCGAGCCGCCGCGCTGGCCGTGGCGGTGACGCTCGGCGGTCTGGCGGTGTTCGCGGCGCTGCTGCTGACGCGTGGCCCCGCCGGTCTGGCTGCGGTGCAGCCGGCCGGCCTGGCGGCTGCCTCGCTGCTGCTGGCCCTGCTCGGCCTGGTCTACGGTGCCCTTGCCCTCTGCCTTGGCGCGGCCAGCGGCCGCCCCGGCCTCGCCACCGCCTTGAGCGGCCTGGCCGCCGTGCTTGGCTACATGGGGCACACCTTCGCGCCAAGGCTGGAGCAGCTGGCCTGGCTACGCCACCTCTCCCCCTTCCACTACGCGCTGGGTGGAGCACCTTTGCGTGATGGCCTTGCCTTGGGCGACGCCGCCATCCTGCTCGGCGCCGCAGCGCTGCTCGTGGCCTTGGCCGTCTGGCTGTTCAACCGGCGCGACATCGGGGCATGAAGCCGGCCGGATGCCGGCCGGCATCCGGCCGGTGACCAGCCCAAGCGTCCGTGGGCCTCAGTGGTCCCTGTCGATCTCCGAGCGCGCCAGCTGCAGCAGAGCCTCACGCGCCTCGGAGGGTGGGAAGACGTGCAGGGCAGCCACGGCCTCCTCCACCTCGGCGGCGATGGCCTGGCGGGTGCGCTCTTCTGCGCCGGAGGAGCGCAGCAGGTCCGCCAGCCGCTCCACGTCACCTGGCTGCCCTGCCCGCCTGCGCAACACCTGCAGCGGCTCGGCGAACCCGTCCTCGATCAGCAGCAGCACCGGGTAGGTGGCCTTGCCCTCGCGCAGGTCGCCGCCCACCGGCTTGCCCAGCAGCTCGGGATCGCCCAGCAGGTCCAAGCGGTCGTCCTGCATCTGGAAGGCACGACCGTAGGCCATGCCGAAGCGGCGCAGCGCCGCGGCCTGCTCCTGCGGCGCGCCGGCCACCATGGCAGGGCCCTCCAAGGCGGCAGCCAGCAGCACGGCCGTCTTGCCCTCGATCACCCAGCGGTAGGTCCCTACGTCGTAGCTCTCCAGCGCGGCCGCCTGGAACTGCTGCACCTCGCCTTCGCAGATGCGCGCGGCGGTATCGGACATCAGTTGGGTGAAGGCGGCGCTGCCCGCCCGAGCCAGCAGACCGAGCACCTTGGCCAGCATGAAGTCGCCAGAGACCACCGACACCACGTTGCCGTAGCGACGGAAGGCCGCCTGGTGGCCCCTGCGGGTCTGGGCATCGTCGATGAGATCGTCGTGCAGCAGCGAGGCCGAGTGCAGCAGCTCGACCGAGAGCGCCACCGCCATGCTGGTCTCCTCATCCGCCCCCACCAGGTCGGCGGCCAAGAAGCTGAGGGTGGGCCTCAGGCGTTTGCCGCCCGCGCCAGCCAGGTCCTCTCCGATGGCCTCGATGAAGGCCACCTTCGACCTCAGCTGTTCGGCCAGTCGAGCCTCGAAGCGGCGCAGGCGGTCGGCGACGAGCGTGGTCATGCTTCCAAGTGCAAGGGGCTACCCACGTAGAAGGCGAGGCGTGTGAGCCCGGCCATGAAGTCGACCGGCTCCACATGCACGCCATCCGGCACCTTGACCACCGAAGGCGCGAAGCTGAGGATGCCCTTGATCCCGGCCGCCACCAGCGCGTCGGCCGCCTCCTGGGCAGCACCGCCAGGCACGGTGAGGAAGGCCATGTCGATGCCCCGCTCGGCCACCACCCTCGGCAGCTCGGCCACTGCCTGCACGTCAAGGCCGCCGACGCGCATGCCCACCTTGGCAGGGTCGACGTCGAAGGCGGCCTGCAGGAGGAAACCGTGCTCCGTCATGCCGGGGTAGTCGGCCAGGGCCTGGCCGAGGCGACCCATGCCCATGATGGCCAGGCGCCATGGCCGGTTCAGGCCAAGGATGCGCCGCAACTCGTCGCGCAGCACGGCCACCCTGTAGCCGGCTCCGCGGGTGCCGAAGCGCCCGAAGTAGGCCAGATCCTTGCGCACCTGGAAGGCCGAGACCTGTGCGGCCTCGGCCAAGTGATCGGAGGAAGCGGTGCCGACCCCTGCTGCGTGGAGTTCGGTGAGGACACGCAGGTACGTGACCAGCCGGCTCACCGCCGCGGTCGGGATCGACGGCATCAGCGAGGGAAGCTCTCGATCCCTTGCTGCGCCAAGCGGGCGCGCGCCAAGGCGAGGTTGGCCTCGTCGAAGGGACCGACGAGCAGCTTCACCAGGCCGTTCTCGCGCACCTCGAAGGCCACCAGGCCGAGGCCGGCCAGCCGCTCCCGCAGCGCTGCGGTGGAGGCCAGGTCGGCGAAGGCGCCGACCTGCAAGGAGCGACCGGAGGAGGAGGTCACGATGGGCGCCGCGGCAGCCGGGTCCTGCGCGGCCGGGGCGGGGGTCACCGGCGCCGGGGTCACCGGCGCTGGCGCGGGTGTCTCGGGAGCAGGGTCCTGCGCGGCGGCAGCCGGCGCGGGTGTCGAGACGGCAGCCGTGGCGTCGGCGGCGTCTGGACGGAAGCGATAGACGGCCGGCGTCACACCGAAGCCGCCGGCAGCCACGCGCGCAGCCACCTCGTCGGCCGCAGCCTCGTTCTCGTAGGGGCCGACCAGGACGATGGTCAGGTTGCCTTGGGTGCCGGTGAAGACCGGGAAGCCGGCCTGCCGAAGGGTCTCGGCAAGGCGGGCAGCGTTGTCGGGGTTGCCGAAGGCGCCGGCGGAGACGCGGAAAGGTGCAGCCTCGTCGGCGGAGGCAGCGGGCAGGGCGCCGGCCGGCGTGACCGGGGGGGTGGGGTCGACAGCCGCTTCGACCGGGCTGGGCGTCGGCGCAGCCACGACCGGATCGGCCACCGGGGTGGACACAGGCGTCTGGTCGGGTACCACCGGGGTGACCACCACAGCAGGCGGGCTCTGGTCAGGGGCCGGTGTGGGCGTCACAGCAGCGGCGTCCGGCTGGGCGGCGCCTGGCGCGGCCGCTGCATCGGGCAGCGCGGCGCCGTCCGGCGTGAGCGGCGACACATCGCCAGCGCCAGGCTGCTGGGCGGGGTCGGCGGCGCCAGCCAGGCCGTCGTCGCCTGCCACCGGCGCGGGATCGGCGCCGGCATCCGGCGTCAGCGGATCTCCCTGCACGGCGGGCGGGGTCGGGGTGGACACCACGGGATCGGGCGTGGGGGTGGAGCCGGGTGTCCCCCCAACCGGGAAGAAGGAGCCGCCAGTGATCAATGTGGCGACGATGCCAGCGATGACCGCGATGAGAGCGATGCCGATCGCCAGGTCAGGCCAGTTGCGTCGCAGCCAATCCATGCAGTCAATCTAACCCGTGCAGATGCTCATCGTGGCGCGTTGCAAGCCGCCGCATAGCCGAGTTGGCAGGCGTCGGCCCAGACCCTCTGAGCCTCCTCGTCGAGTTGCTGGGCATACAGGGACCAGCCAAGGTTGTAGCGGCTCTCCATGTCGCGGGCGTTCTGCTGCATCAGCAGGCGGTACACGCCCTCGGCGTCGCGGTAGCGCTCGGTGGCCAGGTAGGCGGCGCCCAGGTTGACGCGGGCCTCGACGGAGTTGGGGTCTAGCTGCACGGCGCGCTCGTAGAAGAGGGCGGCACCGGCGTGATCACCCTGCTGGTAGCGGGCGAGGCCCGACCACAGCTGCGCAGCCGCGCTGCTCGGGCGCTGCGTCATCACCCTGCCGAACTCCAGTTCGGCGCCGGCGTAGTCACCCTGGCGGTACAGCGCCCGGCCGACGATCATGCGCGCGTCGGCTTGGGCCTCGGCGTCGTTGAGCAGTGGAAGGGCCGCGCGGCCGTTGGCCAGCGAGTCGTTGGACTGACCGAGCTGGTCGTGCGCGGTGGCCAGCGCAAGGCGGACCTCGCCAGACTCCGGCACGATGGTGGCGGCCTCTTGCAGGGGCTGCAGGGCGCTGCGGGCCTGACCGGAGTTGAGGTAGGCCACGCCGAGGGCGTAGCGCGCCTGCCAGGACCGGGGATCGATCTGGGCGGCCTGCTGGAAGGAGGCGGCGGCGTCGGCGTCGCGGCCAAGGCCACGCTGCAGCTCACCGAGGGCCACCAGCGAGGCGGCCTGACCCTGAGGGTCGCCTGCCTGGGCGGCCTTGCGTTCGGCGCGCTCCAGCGCGCGCAGGGCGTAGTCGACCTGCCCTTGCTCGACGTAGACCTCGGCGATGAGGGCGCTGAAGCGGTAGTCGCTGGTACGCGCCTCGATGTCGGTCAGCTCGGCCAGGGCCTCGAGCCCACGGCCGGCGGTGACGAGGGCACGGCCACGGCGGTAGGCGAGGTCGGTGTCATCAGGCGCAAGGGCGATGGCCTGGGCGTAGGCGTCGGCGCCGGCGCTGTGGTCGCCGGACATGACCAGCTGGCCGCCGAGGCCGGTGTAGGCGTTCAGGCGATCGAGCTCGGTGGCCTCCGGCTCGGCTTCGGCCAGCGCGGCCCCGAAGGCCTGCGCTGCCTCGGCCGGGCGGCGCAGCCTGGCCAGCGTGACGGCCCGGTTGTAGTGGCCGTCGAAGCGATCGGGGTAGAGGCGGGTGACCTCGTTGAAGGAGAACAAGGCGGCGGCGAAATCGCCGCGGGCGAACTCGGAGAGGCCGAGCCCGTAGTGGGCGTCACCCAGCAGGTAGTCCAAGGCGATGGCCTCGAGGTAGGCCTCCTTGGCCCCCTCCGGGTCGCTGCCTTCCAGCAGGGCGTGGCCGAGACGGGTCCATGCCTCGGCGTCGGTCGGCCGTTCCTGAACGACCTGCCGCAACTCGGCGATCGTCTGCGCCACCACGGTACCCATGACCGCCATGGCCAAGGTCGCCGCCCATGCGAGCAGGAGCCACCTCATGGTGCCCCGCCGTCCTTCGGTCCTCTGCATGCCAGCCTCCACATCGAACTCGCCTGCGCAACGCGCGACGCCTACCGTTTTCGCGCCAGACGGGCCAGTGATGCCCGCCATGCTAGACGGCGCGCCGCCCACGACCTTGTGAAGTGCCGCACGGGCTTGGCCCGTGACAGCCCAAGGTGGCTGCGCGCTGACGGCATCTTACGCGAGCGGGAGCTCAACGGTCCGTGCCCGATGCCGCATCGCCTCGGCCGCCTCTGCGCCCTCCGCCCGCAGGGAGAGCTGGCCGCAGGCACCCCCCGTGTCGCGACCACGGGAGAAGCGCACGGAGCAGGGCACCTCGGCCCTCTCCAGCACCGCCTGGAAGGCGCGCAGCCGGTCCCTCGAGCTGGACTTGAAGCCGGAGTCCGGCCAGGGATTGAAGGGGATGAGGTTGACGTGCACCCGCAGGCCGCGGAGCAGCTCCACCAAGGCTGCGGCCTGGTCGAGGCGATCGTTGACCTCCTTCAGCATCGTGTACTCCACCGTGACCCGGCGGCCGCCCGCCGCCTGCCAGTCGTGCAAGGAGGCAACGATGTCGGGCAGGGCGTGGGCATGGGCCGTCGGGATGATGCGCTTGCGGGTCTCCTCGTCGGGGGCGTGCAGGCTGACGGCCAGCACCAAGGGCAGCCCCTCGGCGCTGAGGCGGCGGATGCGCGACGGCAGGCCGACGGTGGAGAGGGTCACGCGGCGGGGCGACATGTCCAGCCCGCGCGGATGGATCCAGGTGCGCACCGCGCCGACGGCGGCGTCGTAGTTGAGCAAGGCCTCGCCCATGCCCATCAGCACCACGTTGCGCAGCTCACGCGGGGCAAGCCCCTCGTGCCAAGCCACCACCAGCATCTGCGCCACGATCTCGCCGCGGCTGAGGTTGCGACCGAAGCCGAGCGCCCCGGTGGCGCAGAAGGCGCAGCCGGCCGGGCAACCGACCATGGAGGAGACGCACACCGTCTTGCGTCCCAGGTAGGGCATGTACACAGCCTCGGTGCGCTGGCCGTCGTGCAAGGTGAGCAGGTAGCGCACCGAGCCGTCCGAAGAGGGGAAGCGCTGGACGGCCTTGAAGGGGCTGATGCTGTACTCGTCGGCCAACTGCCTGCGCCACGCCATGGGCAGGTCGCTCATGGCCTCCCAGTCGTGCGCCCCCTGCTGGTACAGCCAGGTGGCCAGCTGCCTTGCCCTATAGGCCTGATCGGCCGCCGGGGCAGGCAGGCTGTCCAGGTCCAGATCGAAGAGGGTGGGTGGCGGCGCCTGATTCACCGAACCACCTTAGCGCGCGGCCGGCGGCGGGCGGTAGCATGGAGGCATCTCGAAGGAAGCGGCCGTCCGCCCATCGCCGACACGCCGTCATAGGAGGATGAGGTCGCCATGGCACAACGTCCCGTCAAGACCATCGGCATGGTGCTGGCCGGCGGCAAGGGGACACGCCTGCACCCGTTGACCGGCAAGCGCACCAAGCCAGCCGTGCCCTTCGGCAGCAAGTACCGCATCATCGACTTCGCCCTCAACAACATGATCAACAGCGGCATCTACGGCATGTACGTGCTGACCCAGTTCAAGGCCCAGTCGCTGACCGAGCACATCCAGCGCAACTGGCGCTTCGGCACCTTCCTGTCGGACTACTTCATCACCCTTGCGCCTGCGCAGATGTACCTGTACGAGCAGCTCGGCGCCGAGTGGTACCGCGGCACCGCAGACGCCATCTACCAGAACATCCACCTGATCGAGAACGCCGGGGCCGAGCTGATCGCCATCTTCTCGGGCGACCACATCTACAAGCAGGACATCTCGCACATGATCGAGTTCCACGTCGAGCACTCGGCGGACGTGACCATCGCCGCCTACCCGACGCCGGTGGCGGACGGCAGCCGCTTCGGGGTGCTGCAGATCGACAAGGACTGGCGCATCACGGACTTCCAGGAGAAGCCGACGCAGCCTGAGCCCATCCCTGGCAGGCCAAGCCATTGCCTTGCCTCGATGGGCAACTACATCTTCACCAAGTCCAAGCTCATCGAGTACCTGCAGCGCGACGCCGACCGCAAGGACTCAGAGCACGACTTCGGCAAGAACGTGCTGCCCATGGCGCTCGAGTCAGGCGCCAAGCTCATGGCCTACGACTTCGCCCGCAACCCCATCCCCGGGCAGGAGGGGCCCAACACCTACTGGCGCGACGTCGGCACGCTGGACTCCTACTGGGAGGCCAACATGGACCTGGTGGCGGTGCGGCCCGAGTTCGATCTGTTCAACGAGGCATGGCCGCTGCGCACCTCGGCCGAGTTCTCGCCGCCGGCCAAGTTCGTGCACGAGGAGGAGGGCCGCCGCGGCCAGGCCTTCAACAGCATCGTGGCAGGCGGCGTCATCATCTCGGGCAGCACGGTGCGGCAGTCGGTGCTGGCCAGGCGGATCCGGGTCCACTCCTACACCACGGTGGAGCGCTCGGTCATCTTCGACGACGTGGAGATCGGCCGCGGCTGCACCATCCGCAACACCATCATCGACAAGGACGTGCGCGTGCCGGACGGCACCACCATCGGCGTCGACTTGGACGCCGACCGGGCGAGGGGCCTGGTGGTCAGCCCCACCGGCGTGGTGGCGGTCCCCAAGAGCTACGTGTTCCAGTAAAGGTCCCATGAAGGAACGCTCGCACCCGGGACCTACGTGGCTTACAGCCCGCTCATGCCTTGCGGTGCTACGCTGACGCGATAGCAACGTCGCACCCTGTGCGGCACCGCACGGAGCAGCGCCACGACGCCCAAGGGGCTGGCGCCACCCGGGAGGCCCAGTGAGACGCTCGTTCAACCCCTGGCTGGTCGTGATGCTCATCATCCTGGGCATCTTCGTCTTCAACCAGTTCAACGCCGGAGGCTCGCCCCGCGAGATCACCTTCACCACCTTCACCGAGCTGGTGGACCAAGGTCGTGTGGCTCGCATCACCATCGAACGCAACAACGGCGTCATCGAAGGCGAGTTGGCCCAAGAGACGCAGGTCATGGTGGGCGGCGAGACCCAGACGGTGCGCAGCTTCCGCGTCACCGCCATCGTCACCGACTCCCTGCTGCAACGCCTCGAAGAGAACGTCGAGCAGGTCACCATCCGCAACCCGCCGCAGTGGATCGGCTTCCTCATCTCTGTGCTGCCCATCCTCATCCTGCTCGCCTTCTTCTGGTTCGTCTTCATGCGGGCGCAGGGCGGCCCCAACCAGGTCATGCAGTTCGGCCAGTCCAAGGCCAAGACCTACGGTCGCGAGAACAAGGTGTCGACCACCTTCGGCGACGTGGCCGGCCACGCCGAGGCCAAGCAGGAGCTGAAGGAGGTCGTCGACTTCCTCAAGCACCCGCAGAAGTACCTGCGCATCGGTGCCGAGATCCCCAAGGGTGTGCTACTGGTGGGCCCGCCAGGCACCGGCAAGACCCTGCTGGCGCGCGCCGTGGCCGGCGAGGCCGGCGTGCCCTTCCTCACCGTCTCCGCCTCCGAGTTCATGGAGATGTTCGTCGGTGTGGGCGCCAGCCGCGTGCGCAGCCTCTTCGAGGAGGCGCGCAAGGCCAGCCCTGCCATCATCTTCATCGACGAGCTGGACTCCATCGGCCGTCGCCGTGGTGCAGGCATCGGCGGCGGGCACGACGAGCGCGAGCAGACCCTCAACCAGATCCTCTCCGAGATGGACGGCTTCGAGAAGGACGTCTCGGTCATCATCATCGCGGCCACCAACCGGCCCGACATCCTGGATCCCGCCCTGCTGCGCCCCGGCCGCTTCGACCGTCAGGTCACCATCGGCCTGCCCACCCTGCGCGAGCGCGAGGACATCCTCAAGGTGCACGTGCGCAACAAGCCGGTGGGCGAGGACGTCGACCTCGGGCGCCTGGCCGAGGCCACGCCCATGTTCTCGGGCGCCGACCTGGAGAACCTCACCAACGAAGCCGCGCTGGTGGCCGCAAGAAGCGACAAGCTGGTCATCCACTGGACCGACTTCAACGAGGCGCTCGACCGCATCACCTTGGGCCTGCGGCGTGGCAGTCTCGTCCCCACCGAGCAGGAGCGCAAGATCCTTGCCTTCCACGAGGCGGGCCATGCGGTGGCCTACGCCGCGCAGCCCGAGCTGGGCGAGATCCGCAAGGTGACCATCAGCCCACGCGGCAGCGCAGGCGGCTTCATGGCGCCCCTGGCCAAGGAAGAGATGTTCTACAGCCGCGAGCGCTTCGAGGCGCAACTGGTGGTGGCCTTCGCCGGCCGCGTGGCCGAGAAGCGCGTCACGGGCACCATCTCATCCGGCGCCAGCAGCGACCTCAAGCAGGCGACCGAGCTGGCCAAGCAGATGGTGCTCGACCTCGGCATGGGCAACCACGAGTACGTGGCCTGGGGCTCCGACCAAGGGCCCATCTTCCTCGGCGGCGAGATCAGCCGGCGCAAGGACTTCTCCGAGGACACAGCCCGTGGCCTCGAGAAGAAGATGGAAGAGATCCTCGAGGCCAACTACCAGCGTTCAGAGGACCTCATCGGGGCCCATTGGCACGCCGTCGAGGCGGTGGCCACCGCGCTGCTGAAGTTCGAGACCCTGGACGGCAAGATCGTCAGGACGGCTTACAACAAGGCAGAGGCCGGCGAGACCACCGAGGCGATCACCGACTGGATCGTCGAGACCCTGGCCGAGCAGGAGCGGCGCGCCCAGGCGGCGGCCGAGCGCCAACAAGGCAGGGCCGAAGAGGCGCAGCGCCGCGAGGAAGCCCAACTCCGGACCCCCAGCGCCCCGACCACCCCCCGGCCGGCGGCCGAAGGGCCGCGGGGCTGAGCGCCCACTAGCGCAGGGCTGGGCGTGCCTCCCCTGCTCGACGGCAAGTACGAGATCCACGGCGAGCGCAGCCTTGGGGCCGGCGTCACGCGCTTCGACGCCACCGCGCCTGATGGCGCGCCCGTCAAGGTCGAGTGGCTGGAGCTGGCCGGCGACGACGACCTGGCCTTCGAGCGCTACCGTCGCCTGCTCAAACGCCTCGCCAGAGAAGGCCGCGCCCACCTCCAAGACGTGGTGGCGCGGCCGGGCGCGCGCTACGTGGCCTGGTACCTGCCGCCGGATGGTCCCGACCACCTGGGCGACCCAGCGCTGCACGCCGACCTGCGCCAAGCCGGCTTCGATCCCGCCAGCGCCCAGTTCCGCCGCATCGCCGGCACGGTGCGGCTCACCGGCCTGCCTTTCCGTCCCCTGCCAGAGCCCTTGGCCGATCCACAGCAGGACCTCGGCCCCACACGCCAAGGCAGGCCGCTGTGGACGCGTCCAGCCGACTGGCCGGGCGAGCTGCGTAGCTGGGCGCTCAGCCTGCTCATCGCGCTGAGCGCCGGCGGGCTGTTCTGGCTCGGCTTCGTCCAACGCGCCAACGACCGACTGGTGACGCTGCCTGCCGTGGTCGGGAGCAGCTACGACGAGGTGGCGCCGATGCTCCACGCCCTCGGTCTGCGTGTGACCCCGGTGCTGCTGGCTTCCGGCGACGAGGGTCCTGGCGAGGTGCTGGCCAGCGAGCCGGCGGAGGGCAGCGTGCTGCGACCGGGCCGCGAGGTGCAGCTGACCGTTGCGCTGCCGCCTGGCCGCCTCGCGCCCACCACCGTGCCCCGCCTGGTCGGCGCGAACGAGTCGGCCATCGCAGCGGCCGTCGAGCAGGCGGGTCTTGGCATCGGCCACCTGGTGCGGGTGCATGCCGACGCGCCGGCCGGCATCGTGCTGGCGCAGCGTCCGGCGGCCAACCTCACGGTGGGCCAGGGCAGCACGGTGGACGCGGTGGTCTCCCTTGGGCCGGAGCCGCTGCAGAGCTTCGTGCCCGACCTGGTCGGGCTGCCGCTGAGCGAGGCCTTGGCGCTGGCCGCCGTGGCCGGCCTTGGTGGTGATCAGGTGGTCGTCGAGCGCCTGGCGGTGGAGCGACCTGCACCCGACGTGGTGCTCAGCCAGTCGCTGCCGCCGTACCGAGCGGTGGTCCTCGGCCAGGCCACCCTGCGGCTGGTGGTGTCCGAGGTCATGGCCCCCATCGCCCTCGGCGGCCTGCCCGCCCTCGGCGGCATGAGCGAGACCCAGGCCGTGAGCCTGGCAGGCGGCTTCGATCTGCGCATCCAGTACGTCAGCGACGGCAACCTGCCCGACGGGGTAGTGGCCCAGTCCTTGCCGGTCGGCGCCCAGGCGCACGAAGGGCCGTTGATCCTGACCATCAACGCCCGGCCGGTGCCGGTGCCGCGTCCTGACGTGCGGGTGGAGCTGCGCCAACCCACCGCTCGCGGTCTGCCCTACCGCTGGTTCATCGAGCCGGGGATCCCCCGGGTCACGGCCGAGGTCACCGCCAGGACCTTGGACGGCACCGTCGTGGTGGTGACCAGGCGGCAAGTGAGCGGCGGCGAGCTGCTCGAAGGCAGCTACTTCACCATCCAACCGGGCCCGGTGACCTTCGAGCTGACACTCAACGGCCAGCCATACGGCGAGGCCCTGCGCGTGCAGTAGACCGGGCGACAGCGTGTCGCGTGGATGGCCGTCCGCAGGACGAGGCCCGGTGGTATGGTGGCCGCCGACGATGTAGGGGCGGAGGATATCGCCCGTCACCGATGGACCGACCCCCGGCTGTGGATGTCCCACCTAACGGTGGTGTCCCACGGAAGGGCGGTGAATGTCCCGCCGGAGGGACCACGTGCTCAGAACTCTGCAAGACCTAGGCGGATACGTCCGCCGCTATCCCTTGGCCTATGCCCTCGGCTTCGTGCTCCAGGTCCTCTTCGCCTACCTGGCCACCTTCACGCCCATCATCATCGGCCGAGCCATCGACGCCTTCGTCGACGGCAGCATGACCATGTCCACCATCTGGGGCTACGTCGTAGCGCTGTTGGGCGTCGGCCTCGGCGGCGCGGGCGCCATGGTGGTCCTACGGCGCCTCATCGGCATCGCAGCGTGGGAGATCCAGTTCGACATCCGCCGCGATCTCTTCGCCCACCTTGGCCGCCTCGACCAGCGTTACTTCGACGACCACCGGGTCGGCGACCTCATCGCCCGCTTCACCGCCGATCTCAACGCGGTGCGGATGATGCTTGGCATGGCGGTGATCATGGGCATCAACACCTCCTTGGTGCTGGTCTTCACCCTCTTCCGCATGTTCGCGCTGGACGTTGGCATGAGCCTGCTCACGCTGATCATCGTGCCCTGCATCACGATCACCTTCTTCCTGCTGCTGCGGGTCATCCACCGCCGCTACGAGCGGGTGCAGGAGCAGCTCTCCGACGTGGCCTCGATGGCCACCGAGAACTTCGCCGGGGTGCGTGTGGTGCGCGGCTTCAGCATCGAGGAGCGGCAGGTGAGGTCCTTCCGCACGCTCAACGACGAGTTCATCCGCCGCAACCTGTCCCTCACCCGTGCCGACGGCCCGCTGTTCCCCCTCATGGAACTGCTCTTCGGCTTCACCATCTCGCTGCTGCTGATCGTCGGCGCGCGCCTGGTGCTGGGCGTTGGCGGCAACCTGACGGTGGGCCAGTTCTCCTCCTTCATCTTCCTCTTCGAAGGCATCCAGTGGCCCATCATCGCGCTGGGCTGGATCGCCAGCCTGACGCAGCGCGGCTCCACCTCATGGCACCGCCTGCGCGAGATCCTCGACGCGCCCGTGCGCATCAAGGACGACCGCGACACCCGCACCGACCTGGACCGACTCCAAGGCGAGATCGAGTTCCGCGACGTCAGCCTGCGACTGGGCGGCCGCACCGTGCTCGACCGGGTGAGCTTCAAGATCGCGGCGGGCGAGTCGGTCGGCCTCACCGGGCGCACCGGCTCGGGCAAGACGCTGATCGTCAAGCTCATCACCCGCCTCATCGACCCCGACCGCGGCCAGGTGCTCATCGACGGCGTCGACGTGCGGCGCTACCCGGTGGCGGTGCTGCGAAGGCGCATCGGCCTCGTGCCCCAGGAGCCCTACCTCTTCGGCGACACCCTGGCGCAGAACATCGCCTTCGGCGTCCCCGACGACGGTGACCCGGCCGTGCTGCGCGAGCAGGTGGCTTCGGTCGCCCAGTTGGCGCAGCTGGAGACCGACGTGACCGGCTTCCCGCAAGGCTTCGAGACGCCCCTCGGCGAGCGCGGCGTCACCCTCTCGGGCGGCCAAAGGCAACGCACGGCCATCGCCCGCGCCATCATCCGTGACCCTTCCATCCTCATCTTCGACGACTCTCTCTCCGCGGTGGACACCCAGACCGAGGCCAACATCCTCGAGGGGCTGAAGCAGGTGCAGAAGGGGCGCACCACCCTGGTGGTGGCGCACCGCGTGTCCGCCTTCCAGCACTGCGACCGGGTCCTGGTGCTGGAAGAGGGTCGCATGGCCGAGGTGGGCAGCCACGAGGAGCTGGTGGCGGCCGACGGCTGGTACGCCGACATGGTGCGTCGCCAACGACTCGAAGAGGACCTGGAGGCGGCCTGATGAACGATCCGCGCCCTGCGCCCCTCCCCCCCTTGGTGGACCCCACCGTCGGCGGCATGGTCGACCCGAACTACGACATCGACGCCGAGAAGGCCAAGTACCGCGCCAACCGCCCGGTCTCCAGACGCACCATCCGCAGCCAGAACCGCCTGGACGAGGACGGCGAGAAGATGGAGGCCTCCTTCGACCGCGGTCTCTCACGGCGCCTGCTCGGCTACCTCCTGCCCTACCGCAAGCAGGCCGCTCTCGCGCTTCTCTTGCTGCTCAGCTACTCGGCCATCGTGCCCGCCTTCCCACGGCTGATCGCGGCGGCGGTGGACAACTACATCGTGGCGGCCGCCCCGCCCTTCTCCTCCTTCACGGTGGACCAGCGACTGGCCGGCATCATCGGGCTGGTGGCCGTGTACATGGGGTTGCGGCTGCTGAACTTCGGCCTGCGCTACGGCTACACCTACCTGGTGGCCTGGCTGGGCCAGCACGTCATCTACGACCTGCGCAGGCACACCTTCGAGAAGATCCAGCGGCTGCACCTCGGCTTCTTCGACCGCACGCCCGTCGGCCGCCTCATCACCCGCATCACCAGCGACGTCGAGGCCATCCAACAGGCGATGACCGACGGTGTGGTCGGCCTCATCGCCGACATCGGCATGATCGTCGGCCTGATGGTCTACATGTTCACCATCGACTGGCGGTTGGCGCTGGTGACCTTGGCGATCATGCCGCTGCTCTTCCTGCTGCTGAACTTCCTGCGGCTGCGCATCCGTGACGCCTTCCGCGCCATCCGTCTTCGCACCTCGCGCTCCACCGCCTACCTGGCCGAGAACATCTCCGGCATGGCCACCGTGCAGCTCTTCAACCGTGAGCATCGCAACGCCAAGCGCTTCGACGCCATCAACCTCGACCTGCTCGACGCCAACGTGGAGCAGACGCGCTGGTTCAGCCTCTTCTTCCCCTCGGTCGGCGCCGCCAGCTCGCTGGCCATCTCGCTGATCATCTACTTCGCCGCCTATCAGCTGGTCGGTCCCGGCCTGTCGGAGACGCTGACCATCGGCGTGCTCATCGCCTTCATCCAGTACGCCCAGATGTTCTTCCGGCCCCTGCAGGAGCTTTCGGAGCGCTTCAACGTGCTGCAGGCCGCCATGGCATCGGCCGAGCGCATCTTCAGCCTCATCGACACGCCGGAGGCGGTGCGCGACCCGGCCGAGCCCAAGAGCTTCCCCAAGCCCTTCCGTGGCGAGGTGCGCTTCGAGGACGTGTCCTTCGCCTACCAGGACGAGGACTGGGTGCTGCGCGATCTCGACCTGACCATCAAGCCAGGCGAGTCGGTGGCCTTCGTCGGCCACACCGGGGCAGGCAAGACCACCATCATCAGCCTGCTCAGCCGCTTCTACGACGTGCAGAAGGGCCGGGTGGTCATCGACGGCATCGACGTGCGCGACCTGCCGCAGCACGAGCTGCGCAAGCACGTCGGCATCGTGCTGCAGGACCCCTTCCTGTTCAGCGGCACCATCCGCAGCAACATCACCCTCGGCGACGACAGCATCTCGCTCGACCGGGTCATCGAGGCGGCACGCTTCGTCAACGCCCACGGCTTCATCGAGGAGCTGCCCAAGGGCTACGACACCGTGGTGCGCGAGCGCGGCGCCGGCTTCTCCACCGGCCAGAAGCAGCTGCTCGCCTTCGCCCGCGCGCTGGTGCAGAACCCCGACATCCTGCTGGTGCTCGACGAGGCCACCGCCAACGTCGACACCGAGACCGAGGAGCTCATCCAGGACGCGCTGAAGAAGCTGATGCAGGATCGCACCAGCATCGTCATCGCCCACCGGCTGTCGACCATCCAGGACGTCGACCGCATCATGGTCATGCGCAAGGGCAGGCTGATCGAGCAGGGCAAGCACGCAGAGCTGCTGAAGGTGCCGGACGGCTACTACCGCAAGCTGGTGGAGCTGCAGTACCAGGAACGGGCGGTCTGAGGTTGGCGCCTTCGGCGTCGGCGGATCAGATGTCGGGATCGTCGAGGATGCGGCTGAGCGTGGTGCGCCCCAGCAGGCTCATGCCGGGGTTCGATCGCTGGTAGTACCAGACCATGCCCATCGCCTGCTGGAAGGCCCAGGCCGCCCCGCGCTTCCACGGGAGCTCGGGCTCGCCCAGCGTCTCCCTCATCGCCTGCCTTGCCTCCCCATCGAGGAGGTGCCAGGCCGCCACCAGGTCGAGGGCGGGGTCGGCAGGTCCGAAGCCCCCCGCGTCGAGCACGCCGACCAACCGCTCACCATCGACGAGGAGGTTGGGTGGCGTCAGGTCCTTGTGGCTCATGACGTCCGGACCGGCGCTCGGCAGTTCGCGCAGGCGGGCCCACAGGCCCCGCAGTCGGGGAACGTCGAGCAGGCCTTCGCTCTTCTCGAAGCAGAGCTGCATCCAGGCATCGTGGTCAGGCAGGTGACCGCCTCGCCCCTTTCCATCGAAGCGGCGGCCAGCGGTGTCCACCTTCCGTAGCGAGGCGATCAGGGCGGCGAGGTCCCGCGCGAACACGGCCGAGGCCGCCAGGCCGGTGGGTGTGGCGACCTCGCCTAGCAACCACGTCTGGACCGACCAGGACGATGGGTAGTCGGGCGCCGGCCGTCCCATGGCGACGAACGCCGGCGTGGGGAACGGGCAGTGCTCAGCGAAGGACGTCATCGCCGCCGCCTCGGCCTCCAGGTCGGCCCGATCCGTCGGGAGCAGCGGGAAGCGCGCTGCCAGTCCCTGACCGATGCGGAAGATGGCGTTGACCGTTCCGTCCGAGGCGACGCGCCGGGCGCCGAGACCACGCCAAGCAGGGAACTGCGCATGCACGAGTTCCCGGACCCGATCCACATCGATCGTCAGCTGGTGCTCGTGCATGAACTCCTAGCGTACGGCGGTTCCTGCGCTCCGCGCAGGAACTGCTAGGCGTTGATGTCGGCGCTACGCGCCCATCTCCAAAGGCACGCACGGCAGTTCCTGCGCTCCGCGCAGGAACTGCTAGGCGTTGATGTCGGCGCGTAGCGCCGACATCAACGCACAACGACCCGATAGACCAACACCACCTCGTCGCCAGGCTCCATGGTGCCAAGCAGGGTCCAGCGCACGGTGGTGTAGGCGGTGGGGTCGGCGATGGTGCGCTGGGCGCCTTCGCCGACGAAGACGTTGGTCTCGAAGTACTCCTGGCCGCCGTCGGCCGAGTACTCGGTGAGCAGGCCGTCGTCGCTCGGGGTCGCGGAGTTGGGCAGGAACTGGGTGCCGGTGGGCACCGGACCGGTCACCACCACGATGCCGGCTGGCAGGGTCTCGTCACCGACGTTGCGGGCGATCAGGCGGTACTCGATGGTCTGGCCGGGGCGCGCCTCGGTGGTGGGCGTCAGGCGCTCCTCGCGCGTGCCGTCGTCGCGGGTGACCTGGTTGACCAGGTAGATCTCCACGTCGATGACGACGGGGCCGGTGCCTTGGGCCAAGGCGTGGGCCGCGACGGAAGCCAGGAACCAGGTGAAGAGGAAGGCACGGGAGAGGCGGGGAAGGAGCTTCATGACACCACCGTAGCGCTTCGGACTGTGGCGGGGCTGAGACCGGCGCTCACGTCCCCTTCAGGGCGCGCTGGCCAGGGCGGCGGCCTGCCAGCTGGCGAAGGCCGCGGCGTATGGCGCCGCCTCATGCCAACCGGCAGCGGCGGAGAGGCGGAAGGCGCTCACGACCTCGGCCAACTGCCCGGCCGAGAGCGGCGCGGCGCTCAGTGCGCTCAGCCCTGCGGCCTCGCTCAGCCCGGCGGCCTCGCCGTACGCGGCTTGGCCCATGACCTCCTGCAGCAAGACCGAGGCCCAGGCGAAGCCGGCCTCGCCATGGCCGGCCTCGGCGGCGGTGCGGAACCAGCGACGCGCCTCGCCAAGGTCGGGCACCACGCCTAGGCCCTCCTGGTACAGCCTGCCGAGGCGCCAGGCCGCCTCGGCGTGGCCGGAGGCGGCTGCCTGCATGTACCAGGCCGCAGCCGTGCGGGCGCTCCAATCGGCACCAAGACCCGCCTCGGCCAGGTAGCCCAACATGAACTGGGCCGTCGTGTCGCCAGCCGCTGCCCCGGCCAGCCACAGGCGCCGGGCGGCGCCGAAGTCGCCGTCCTGGTAGGCGTGCATCCCCGACTGGGTGCTCGGGGCAGCGGTGGCGCGGCTCGCCACCCACCATTGGGTGAAGACGAAGCCGACGACGGCCACGAAGAGCAGCAGCAGCATGACGCCGCGGCGGCGCTGCACCCGCTCGTCCTCCAGGTAACTGGCGTCCACGCGGCGCGGGAGGCGCGCGCCTTCCGGCCTCGCCGGCCCCGTCTCTGCTCCGGCCAAGCCTCGCCACGCGGTCGGCACCCGGTTCCCGTCGAGGTCGTCGGCGCCTGCTGCGCGTCCGACCCGTCCGTAAGGGCTGGCCTCGACCGCGACAGGGGTCTCTTCCGGCTCGTCCGACTCGTCTTCGTCGACAGCCGCATGCAATCGTCGTTGGTCGTCGCGCAGCGAGCCCGTGTCCCAGCTCAGCGGCACCTCGCTGTCCCAGCCACGGCCCCGCGCGAAGTCGTCGGCAACCGCAGCAGACACCGTCGACGGTTCGTCGTCCACCACGATGGCGGGGGGGAGGTCGCCTGCAGGGTGGTCGACGATGGGGCCACCGGCGGTCGCTGCTGCCGTCGGCTGGTCCCATGAGGGCGGTCCGCTGCGCTCCGCTTGCCCTACCTCGGCAGATCCGTCCTCGTCGTCTTCATAGGGGTGCGGATCGTCGTCCTGGCCCTCGTCATCCCAACTCGGCTGGGTCTCTGCCGCCTCCCCGAACGACTCGGCCTCCACCGCAGCCGGTTGAAGCTCCGCCACCGATGGCGGCTCGAACTCCACCCGGAGCCGGGCCACGGGTCTTCCCCGGTCCTCGGCCAGCGGTCCCGCGCCGTCCTCCAAGGTCGATGGCGCGCCCGCATCGAGGGGTGCATGGTTCGACGGCGTCTCGTCGTCGGTCTCCTCGACCGTCAGGGCTGAGCCGAGGGTGACCACCTGCTCGACCGGCTGCTCCTCTGCTGCCGGCTCAGCGGCCTGCACGGGCGGATCGACGTCCTCGGCCGGCTGGGGGGAGGCAGTCTCCACCTCGCTGACGACCGGTACAGGCGGCGGGTCGATCTCGTCCGGTTCGGCCGCGCGCACGATCACCCGCACGCCAGCCGCCTGGAAGGTCTGGGCGATGGCCTCGGCCTTGTCAGGTCGCAAAGCCTTGGTGATGGGGCCGGTCCTGCGCTCGATCAGCTTGCGCACCCGCTCCGATGGCATCGACAGACGTTCAGCGACACGCGCGGCCACGATGGCCACATCGACGTCCGGTACTTGCTGGACCACTTCCACGACGCAGGGCCGAAGGTTCATTCGGGGGTCATACTAACGTATGGCCGCGCCACGGCTTCGGTCGGTCCCGTTTCGGTTGACGAAGGCCCGGGAGCGGGCTAGGCTAGCGAGTGCTCGGGGCTGTGGCGCAGTTGGGAGCGCGTCTGAATCGCACTCAGAAGGTCAGGGGTTCGAATCCCCTCAGCTCCACCAATGTGATGACTCGGGACATCTATGAACGATGTCCCGAGTCATCGTTCATATGGGGGGTCGTGGCCGGCGTCCTGGTGGGTGTTCCTCGTTGCGCCGGTCGTTCTTGCCTGGTCTGATGGACTTCTTCGCGTAGCAGCTCAGATCGGTCAACGGCGCACGGAAAAGCACAGGTGAAGCACCCGCTTGCCCTGGATCACCACGTCAGGATCCTCCAACAGATGCTGCGCGTCGACCGACCCGAAGTAGCGCTTGCCTGACCCGAACACGACGGGCACCACGTCCATGCGCACCTCGTCGACCAGACCCGCCGCAAGCGCCTGGCCACCGACGTCACCGGCGGCGAACTCGACGATGCGGTCGCCCGCGAGATCCTGCGCCTTGGCCAAGGCCGCTAGGACGCCGTCGACGAAGTGGAACGGCGCCTCGGGGTCCCAGCCATCCGGCTTCGGCCGGTGCGTCACGACGACCACGTGGTCG
>CAYXJZ010000033.1:0-31206 GCA_964465355.1 uncultured bacterium
CCTCCAGCATCAGCCCACCTGCCTCGGGTCGAGCACGTCGCGCAAGGCGTCGCCGATGAGGTTGAGGCTGAGCACGGTGACGAAGATGGCGGCGCCGGCTGCCACCGAGTACAACGGTGCGAGGCTGATCAGCTTGCGGCCGGTGTCGAGCATGGCGCCCCATGACGGCGTGGGCGGCGCCACCCCGAGCCCGAGGAAGCTCAGGGCCGCCTCCACCAGCACCGCGCTGGCGAAGGTGAGGGTGAACTGCACGGTCACCGAGGCAAGGCAGTTCGGCAGGATATGGGCGAAAAGGATGCGCGCCGTCCCCGCCCCCTCGGCCACCGCCGCCTGCACGTAGTCGAGCTGCTTGATGCTCAGCGCGTTGCCTCTGACCAGACGCGCGAACAGCGGGATCTGCATGACCCCGATGGCGATCATGGCGTTGACGAGGCTGGGGCCGAGCACCGCTACGATGGCCAGCGCAAGGATGATGGCGGGGAAGGCGAACATGGTGTCCATCAGCCGCATGATCAGCGAGTCGAGCCAGCCGCCGAAGTAGCCGCTGAGCAGCCCGAGCGGGATGCCGCCGGCCAGGGCGATGGAGGTGGAGACGAAGCCCACCATCAGCGACACCCGCGCACCGTAGACGATGCGGGTGAAGATGTCGCGGCCCACCTCGTCGGTGCCGAGCCAGAACTGGGACGAGGGGGGCTCGAGCGGGAAGGCCACCGCCGAGGCGAAGTCGTACGGCAGGATCCAGGGCGCGAGCACCGTGGCCAGGGTGATGACGGCGATCAACACGAGGCCAACCACGGCGGCCCAGTCCCGCAGCAGACGACGGAGGGGCTTGCTCATGGTCGGGCCTCAGCCATAACTGATCCTTGGGTCGATGAAGGCGTAGAGCAGGTCGACGATGAGGTTGACCAGCACGAACACGGCCGCGGTGATGAGCACGGCGCCCTGCACCACCGGATAGGAGCGGACCACGATGGACTGGATGATCAGCCAGCCCAGTCCCGGCCAGGCGAAGACCTGCTCGGTGACCACCATGCCGCCCACCAGGGCCCCGAAGTTGATGCCCACCACGGTGACGAAGGGCAGCAGGGCGTTGCGCAGAGCGTGGCGGTACACCACGGCGCGGGGCCGCAGGCCCTTGGCGTGGGCCGTGCGCACGTAATCCATGCGCAGCACCTCGAGCATGCCTGAGCGCATGAAGCGCGTCAGCACGGCGGCGGCCGTGACGCCGACGGTGATGGCAGGCAGCACCAGATGGCGCAGGTGGCGGACCATGTCTTGTTCGGGCGACACGTAGCCGCCGGCAGGCAAGATGTTCCATTGGTAAGAGAAGGCGAGCATGAGCAGGATGGCCAGCCAGTAGCTGGGCATGCTGTAGCCGGCAAGGGCGAGGAAGCGGGTGAGTTGGTCGATCCAGCTGCCTGCGTGCCTCGCGGCCAGGATGCCGACCGGGATGGACACGATCAGACCGATGAGGATGCCGACCGCAGCCAGCTCGAGGGTGCGCCACATGGCCGGGATGATGAGGCTGGCCACCGGCCGGTTGCCCTGGCCGATGGAGCTGCCGAGGTCACCCTGCAGCGCCCGCCACAGCCAGTCGGCGTACTGCACCAGCACGGGGCGGTTGAGGCCCATCTGCTCCCTCAGCGCTTCGAGCGATGCGCGGCTGGGCTCGAGACCGAGGACCATCTGTGCCGGGTCGCCTGGCAGGATGCGGAAGATGAAGAAGACCATGGTCGCCACCAGCCACATGACGAGGACCATGTGCAGGGCGCGTTCGGCGATGAACCTGAGCAGCATGATGGGCGGGCCTTCGACGTGGGTCGGTGCGCCGGTCCGAGGAACCGGCGCACCGAAAGCCTGAGGGCCCTAAGGCCGGACTACCGGTCCAGCCAGACGGCGTTGAAGATCGAGGAGCCCTGGACCTGGAGGATGAAGCCCTGGACGTCCGGCGCCAAGGCGGCTGGCACGACGCGGCCGGCGATGGGCACGTCGGGCAGGCCGGCCATGGCCTGCCGCTGCAGCTCCTGCAGGGCCGCGTTGTACTCGTCGGCGTCGGCGATGGAGCGGGCGTCGTTGAGCAGCTCGTAGAAGCCGGGGTTCACTTCCATGTAGCCGCTGGCGGTGCCGACGGTCTTGGCGAACATGTGGGCGACCAGGTCGTACTCCACCGGCTTGGGCACCTTGGCCGAGAAGCCGGACTGGAAGTTGCGCTGGCCGAAGACGAAGTCGACCCATGTGCCGATGTCGACGCCGCGGATCTCCACCGTGAAGCCGGCCTGGGCAAGGCTCTGCTGGATGACCTGGGCGCCGATGTCGTACTCCAGCCCGGTGCGGTGAACGAACATCTCGAAGCTGACGCCGTTGGGGTAGCCGGCCTCGGCCAGCAGTTCCCTTGCGCGTTCGACGTTGCGCTCGTCGTAGTTCAGGGCGTCGTGGGCGAAGGCGGCGCTGGAGCGCGGGACCGGGTTGGACTGCACGGTGGCGTTGCCGAACAGCGCCCGCACGAAGGCCTGGCGATCCAGCGCGTAGCTCAGGGCCTGGCGCACCCGCTCGTCGTTGAAGGGCTCGGCCACGGTGTTGAGGATGATGTCGTAGAAGCCCATGGAGCGCTCTTCTGGCGGAACGGCCACGTTCATGCCCGCCGTGCGCAGCTGGTCGATCTGGGCGAAGGGCGCGCTGGTGATCATGTCGATGTCGCCGTTGATGAGCTGGATGACCAGCACGCTGGCGTCCGGCACGGTGCGGATGATCAGGCCGTCGAGGTAGGGCAGCTCGCCGTCCCAGTAGTCGGCGTTGCGCTCGTAGGTCAGCTGCTGGTTCGGCTCCCATGAGACGAACTTGAAGGGGCCGGTGCCGATGGGGGCGACGTTGAACTCGGTGGTGCCCACCTTGGTGACGCGGATGTCGACCATGGTGTGGTTCAGGAGCTGATCGGGCTGGCTGAGGCTGAGGACGACGGTGTGATCGTCGGTGGCCTCCACCGTGGTCACGAAGCTGAGCAGTGGGGCGGTGCGGGTGGCCTCTGGCTTGAGCGCCTGCTCGAAGGACCACACCACGTCAGCCGAGGTCATGGGGCTGCCGTCGTGGAAGACCACGCCTTGGCGAACGTTCAGCGTCCAGCTCAGGCCGTCGGCTGAGACCTCGTAGTTCTCGATCAGGGCGGGGATGACTTCGTAGGTGGTGAGGTCGTAGTCGAGCAGGGGGTCGTAGATGGGCCTGAAGGCGTTGCGGTCGAACTCGTTGCCGAAGACGTAGGGGTTGAGGGTGGCCGGGTCGGAGGTGCCAGCCGCGGTGAGGACGCCGCCGTGCCTTGGGGTTTGACCCAGGGCCGACGAGAGGCCGAGAGCGAGGACGAGGAACAGGGCCATTCGGACGATACGCATGATCGATCCCTCCGTTGCGATGGATGGAGCCCGGCGGGCTCTGCCTGAAGCGGCGCCCCGACCTCCTTCGCCTCCTTGCCACGAGGCCTGGGTCCTAGCGATGTACCGAAGCTAGGCTTAGATATTATATCTTCTTTCATTCGCCGCGCAAGGGTGGCATCAGCTCATCACCAGGCCGCCGTCGACGTTGATGGACTGACCGGTGATGGAAGCGGCCCCCTCCCCCGCCAGGAACACCGCCAGGGGCGCGATCTCGTCAGGTCGCAGCCGACGCCCGATGGGCGTCAGCCTCGCCTCGAAGGCCGCCACCGTCATCCCCGCCCGCTCCGCGTCGAAGGCGATGCGGCGATCGTCGCCCACGTCGACCGGACCGGGGCAAAGGGCGTTGGCCGTCACCCCGCTCTTCGCCACCTCCAGCGCCAGCACCTTGGTGAAGCCGATCAGGCCGTGCTTGCTGGTCACGTAGGCGGCCGCGTTCTGCGATGGCACGCGCCCGTTGATCGAGGCCACGTTGATGACGCGGCCGTGGCCGCGCGCCACCATGCCGGGCACCAGCGCGCGGCAGAGCAGGAAGGGGGCCGTGAGGTTGAGCATCATGGTGGCGTCCCAGAAGTCCGTGTCGAAGTCGACCACCGGCTTGAGGTTCACCCGGCTGCCCACGCCGGCGTTGTTGACCAGCACGTCGACGGTGCCGAGCAGCGCAGGCGCCTCCGCCGCCAGCGCCTCCACCCCGGCCCGCTGGTAGAGGTCGGCCACCACCACGTGCACGGGCGCCGAGCCAAGCGCCCGCGCCTCCCGCGCCACCGCGGCCAACTCGGCGGCGTCGCGTCCAGCCAGGCAGACCTCGGCGCCTGCCGCGGCCATGGCCAGCGCGATGGCGCGGCCGATGCCGCGGCTGGCGCCGGTGACGAGCGCCTTCTTGCCTTCCAATTGCATGACGACCTCCCTTGGCCTGAGCTGCCCGATCAACCGCTGAGCAGGCCGGCGGTGACCCCGCCGTCCACCACCACCTGGGTGCCGGTGACGAAGCCAGCCCCCGCCGAGCAGAGGAAGGCCACCACCTGCGCCACGTCGGCGGGCAGGCCCCTGCGGCCCACCGGATGCCTCGCTCGGATGCGTTCAGCCTGCTCGGCCGCGGCCTCCGGCTCCATGGCGTCGAGGCTGCGCTGCCAGATGGCGGTGTCGATGTAACCGGGGCAGACCGCGTTGACCCGGATGCCGACGGGGCCGAGCTCCAACGCCAGGGTCCTCGTCATGCCGAGCACCCCCGCCTTGGCGGCCGTGTAGACCAGGTAGCCGGGGTGGGTGTACCAGGCCATGATCGAGGAGATGTTGACGATGGCGCCGCCCCCGCCCGCCGTCATCAGCGGCACGGCGGCGCGGGCGCTGAGGTAGATGGACTTGAGGTCGACGCCCATGACCCGGTCGAAGAGCACCTCGTCCATCTCGGCCAAGGGCGCGGGCAGGTCGATGCCGGCGTTGTTGACCAGGTGGTCGAGCCGGCCGAAGCGGCCTTCGACCTCGGCGATGGCCGCGCGCACCGAGTCGGCGTCGGCCACGTCCACCTGCACGGCATGGGCGCGGCCACCGGCGGCCTCGACCTGCTGCACCGCTGCCAACGCCGCCGCCCCGTCGATGTCGGCCACGACCACCTGCGAACCGAGCGCTGCGAAGTGGTCGACGATGCCGCGGCCGATGCCGGAGGCACCACCTGTCACGAAGGCCACCTGGTCTCGGAAGTCCATGCGATCACCCAGCTTCCTCGCGCCGTCAGGCGCGCTCATGCCACCACGCCTTCGCGGCTCACCGAGCGCACCGCGTCAAGGCCCTGGTAGGCCACCGCCACCATCTCGAAGTCCATGTGCTCACCGGGGACCAGGCGCAGCAGCGGGCTGCCGCTGGCATGGTCGGCCGGGAAGGTGGAGTGGGGCTCCAGCCCCACGGTGTAGGCCTTGCCGGCATAGGGGGCGCCAAGGGCGCCTCGCAGGTTCTGCCAGAAGAGCAGGTATGGCATGACGCTGGTCTCCCATCGCAAGGCGAAGCCGACGGCAGCGGCAGGATCGGTCAAGGCGAACCAGCCATCCTCGAAGTCGCTGAGGTAGGCCCAGTCGTGCACCAGCAGCTCGGCGGGAGGCAGGACGCTCAGGTCGACGGTGCCGCCGTCGCGTCCCTTGGCGTGGGGCCATGATGACCTCTGGTCCGGCGCCAGCCTGGCAAGGGGATCGCGGTGCAGGCCGGAGGTGAGCACCGTCCTCGCGTCGCTGTCGATGCGGCAGCCCGGTTTGAGGAAGGGGGCGCCGAAGGCGGGATGGTGGCCCCACATGAAGGAGAGCGGCTCCTCCCCTTCCAGCACGAGGCGCTCCCGCAGGAACAAGGCGGGCTGGTCATCACGGATCGTCAGCCACTTCTGCAGCAGGCATGGCCCCGTCACGGTGCGCGTCTCCAGCCGCAGCCTCACTTCGTCCGGGCGGTCGACCTCCACCTCGAAGGTCCACGGTAGGCGGAAGACCTCGCCATGGGCGGGCAGACGGCGCCCCTGCACCACGGCCGGCTGGCCGCAGATGGGGAACAGCTCCTGCCAGCCGCCGTGGTAGCTGTCGAGGAAGACCAGGTCGGGATCACCGCCTGACAACGCACCCCCTTCCTCGAAGGGCGGTGGCCATGGGCTGCGCCACAAGGCGTCCGTGTCGCTCGGCTTGTGCATGAAGCCGGCGATGTCGCTGCCCTTGTCCGGCAGCAGGCTGACCCGCAAGGTGGCGTTCTCCAGCAGCAGCATGCGCTGCCCGCGCGATACGCCCTCCGCCCAGCGGCAACCGTGGTGACGCGATGGCCACATGCTCAGGTCTCCGCCACGAACTCGATCTCCACGGCGGCGCCAAGCGCCAAGCCGCTGACCTGCACCGTCGACTTGGGCGGGGCGTGGTCGCCGAAGAAGGCCTGGTAGACCTCGTTCATGGCGGCCCATTCGCCCAGGTCGACGATGAACACGGTCACCTTCAGCACCCGGTCGAGGCCGGAGCCGGCGGCCCTGAGGATGTGCTCGGTGTTCTCGAAGATGCGCCTCGTCTGCTGGCCGATCTCCGGTGACACCAGCCGCCCGTCGGCGCCGATGCCGATCTGGCCGGCGACGTAGACGGTGGAGCCCGACAGCGATGCCTGGCTGTAGCTGGGGTTCTGCGGCGGGGCTTCGGCCGGGTTGATCAGCTTCATGGCTGGCTTCCTTCCGTGGCGTCCTGCTGGTGCAGCGCCTGGATCAGGGCCACCATGGCCTCCACCAGCACCTCGTCCGCGCCTTCTGCGAAGGGCGTGGCGTCCACCTCGTAGCCGCCCTCACGGTAGCCGCGCCGGTTGGGCAGGTAGCCGAGCCAGCCATTGCTGTAGCCGGAGACGTGGGTGAGCGCGAAGGGCGACCTGGCCTTGACCCGCAGGCCGATGTCGACGAAGGGCTCCAGCGGCACACCCACCAGGACAGCGTCCCCCAGGGCGATGCCTTGCACCTCCACCGCGGCCGTGCGGCGGCTGCCGTAGGTCAGGGCCTGGTTCCAGCGCATCTGGGCACGCTTGGTGCGCCAGGTGGCGTCCTCGATCTCCGCCGCCGACGCGCCGGCGGCCCGCAACTCGTCGCGGCGGCGCAGACAGGCCATGGCCTCCGCCTCGGCCTCGGCCAAGGGGGGCAGTTCCTTGAGCGGCAGCTCAGCAAAGCGACTCAGCGCCCGCAAGGGCGACGTGGCGGCCATGGGCCTGGACGGCAGCCGCCAACGACCAAGCGGCGCCCCTGACTCCCAGACACGCTCGAAGACCGGCTCGCGGCCAGCGGTGGTGCTCTTGATCGACACCTTGGCCGCCTCCGCGCCGAGCACCGCGCCTGCGCGCTCAGCCGCGCCGAGGTCGTCGCTGAAGCCCTCAGGGCCAGGGCCCTGATCACCGGCGCAGCCCTGCAGGAACAGCGCCTTGCCGCCGGTCAGGGACTCGATGGCCCGCCGCGCGAAGCCGGGGTAGTCGGGGCTGAGCAGGTGGTTCTCCGGGCCGAGGATGGTGGGATGCATGGCGTAGCCGAAGACCGTGGCCAGACAGGCGCCGTCGGCCTCCTCCAGCCGCAGCACCGGGACGGCCTGGTCGGTGGGGCCTTCCCAGTCGCAGCCCACCACCACGCGCCCGCCCTCCATGACCTGACGGCGGTTGACCGCCTGCTGCAGTCGGCCCTCCCCCTGCGTCAGGCGCACCGGCCGCATGGTGCCTGCCGCCTCCACCGCCGCCCCCCTCAGCAGCTGCACCAGGTTGGCCAGGTAGGCCGCCTCGACCGGGGCGTCGCCGGCCATCAGGCTGCGCCAGGTCTCCGGACCGGCGTGGGTGTGCGACACCGAGGAGCGCACATGCTCAGGCACGGTGCCCACCGCCTCCGCCACCGCCTGCCGTAGTGCCCGCTCGGTCTCGGTGGGCACCAGGCCGTTGTCGAGGTCGCAGATGACCACGCGGGAGCCGCCCTGCTCCATGACCAGCACCGTGGCCACCAGCGGCAGGTGGCGACCGACGGCGTGCACGTGCGTCTGGGCGCCCCAGCCGGCATGGCTGATGTGCAGGGGCGGGTCGATGCCGACGCGCGCCACGCCCGCATGGAGGAGCGTGGCCTGCGCCGTGCTGGGGGAGGATGACATGGGAGCACTCCTTCGGGGCGGCGCACGCACGCCCTGGTTGGCGCTAGAGCTTGAGCTTGGGGTCGAGGGCGTCGCGCAGGCCGTCGCCGAGCAGGTTGGCGGCCAGCACGGTGATGGCGATGGCCAGGCCGGGGAAGAAGCCGATCCACCAGCCCTGGCGGATGAACTGGCGTCCGTCGGCCAGGCTGACACCCCACTCTGGGGCAGGGGCCTGGGCGCCGAGGCCGAGGAAGCTGAGCGCCGCGCCGGCCAGGATGGCGTTGGCCACGCCCATCGAGGCCATGACCAAGACCGGGGTGAGCACGTTGGGCAGGATGTGGCGCAGGAGCAGTCGCAGGTCGAGGCTGCCCAAGGCCCTCGCTGCGTCGACGTAGACATGCTCCTTCGCCGCCAGCACCGAGCCCCTGACCATGCGGACGTAGTAGGGGATCCAGGAGATGCCGAGGGCGATCATGATGTTGACCAGGCCCGTGCCGAGGATGGTGACCACCGCCATCGCCAGCAGGATGGAGGGGAAGGCGATCCACACGTCCACCACCCGCATGATGACCAGGTCGAGCCAGCGGCCGTAGAAGCCGGCCAGCAGGCCGAGCAGCACGCCGACCACCACGGCGATGAGGATGGGGACGATGCCCATCTGCAAGGAGAGCCGACCGCCGTAGAGCACGCGCGCGAAGATGTCGCGTCCAAGCTGGTCGGTGCCGAAGGGGTGTTCGGCGCCGGGCGGCTGGAAGCGCGCGGCCGGGCTCACGCGGATGGGGTTGAAGTCGGTCAGCCATGGCGCAGCCAGCGAAAGGACCACCAGCGTCAGCAGCGTCACGAGGCCGATCACGAAGGGCGCGGAGCGCAGCAGCCGGCGCCACACCTGCCTGCCCCGCGGCGTCGCGGCGCTCGTCGCCGTCTCCGGCACAGGGCTCGAAGGGTCAGTCATAGCGGATCCTTGGATCGACGAAGGCATAGGAGAGGTCGACCAGCAGGTTGACGAGCACATAGAGGGCAGCCGCGACCAGCACCACGCCCTGGACCACCGGCGCGTCCCTGTTGATGACGGCGCGCGTGACCACCGAGCCGAGGCCCTGGCGGGCGAAGACGTTCTCGATGACCACCGCGCCGCCGAGCAAGGTGCCGAACTGCATGCCGAGCATCGTCAGGATGGGGATCACCGCGGTGCGCAGGGCGTGGCGCCACACCACCACGGCGCGGGAGAGGCCCTTGGCGGTGGCGGTGCGCACGTGGTCGTCGCGCAGCGCCTCGATCAGGCTGGAGCGCGTTAGCCTGGCCAGGATGGCGGCCTCGGCAAGGCCGAGGGCGATGGCAGGCAGCACGAGGGCGTGCAGGCCGCCGCTGCCGACGATGGGGAACCAACGCAGTTGCACGGCGAAGAGCTGGATCATCATCAGGCCGAGCCAGAAGCCAGGCACCGAGATGCCAACGAGGGCCACCAGCATCCCACCGATGTCCCAGACCGTGTTCTGCCGCAGGGCGGCCAGGATCCCCATGGGCACGCCGATGAGCACGGCCACCAGCATGGCGGCGGCCGTCAGCTCGAGGGTGGCGCGGATGTTGGCCGCGATGAGGTCGATCACCGGGTACTGCCCGAACACCGAGCGCCCGAGGTCGCCGCGCAGCAGGTCGGACAGGTAGCGGCCGAACTGCATGGGCAGCGGATCGTCCAGCCCCAACTGCCGCCGGAGCAGCAGCATCTGCTCTGGCGGCAGCCGGATCTGCGTCATCATCGCGTCCACCGCGTCGCCGGGGATCAGCGCGACGACGAAGAACACCACCACGCTGATGCCGAACAGCACCGGCAGGGTGAAGAGCAGGCGTTTGATCAGGTAGCTGAGCATGGAGGATGTCCAGAGGCCGGCGGCGGCGGTTGGGCTCGGACAGGACCGGCCCGGGGTGCCGGCCACGCGCTAGGCCGGCACCCCAGTGCCCCGTCCGCGCTCAGCTACTCGAAGTAGGCGGAGGCGAAGTACTTGTAGTAGCCGCTGGAATCCACGATGAAGTCACGCAGCCCGTTGGCATGCCCGGCATAGAAGAAGAGCTCGAAGACGGGCACCATCAGGACGTGCTCCTCCATGATGTAGCGCTGGATCTCGCTGTACTTCTGCATGCGCAGGTCGACGTCCAGCTCCAGCTCGGCCGCCTCCAGCATGGCGTCCAGCTCCGGCGCGTCCCAGAAGTGGCCGCTTGGGAAGGTGCCGTAGCCGCTCGAGTGCCAGTCGCGGGTCATCAGCGTTGCGCTGACGAAGACGTCGCCCATGGCCGGCACCGCATGCTCGCCGGAGGCGATGGCAGCCGTGTTGGACGGCCCTTGGGTGGTGAGCACGGTGGCGTCGAAGCCAACGTCCTGCAAGAAGGCCTGCAGCAGGTACACCCAGTCGTTCCAGCTCTGGTTCTCGACGATGGTCACGGCCAAGCGCTGGCCGTCCTTGACGCGCACGCCGCCTGGGCCGACGAGCCAGCCTGCCTCGTCGAGGATCTCGGCCGCCTTCTCCGGGTCGTAGGGGAACAGCGTCTCGAGGTAGGGGTCGTACTCGGGGAAGGCGTTCGACAAGGGCCCGAAGGCTGGCTCGACCAGGCCGAAGTACACGACGTCGGCGATGGCCTGCTGATCGGTGGCGTAGTTGATGGCCTGGCGCACGGCCAGCTCGTTGGTGGGCGCGATGCGGGTGTTGAAGTAGTTCATCTGCGGCATGCCTGGCAGCAGGAAGCCGGTGACCGAGAAGCGCGGGTCGTCACGCATGCGCTGGATGTCGGCGAAGGGCAGCAGGTCGATGAAGTGGGTCTCCCCCGTCTCCAGCATGGCCAGACGCGTCTGGGCCTCGGGGATGAAGCGGAACACCACCTCGTCGAGGTAGGCGGGGCCGGGGCTGAAGAGGCTGGAGCCCCAGGTCCAGTCGGGGTTGCGTTCCAGAGTCACGTGGCTGCCGCGCACCCACTCCTTGAAGCGGAAGGGGCCACTGCCGACGGGCTCGAAGTTGGCGGCGGAACCCGCCTGCTCGATGTAGGCCACGTTGCTGATGCCGTAGCCGGGGTCGGCCAACTCGATCAGGAAGTCGGGGCGCGGCTCGTGCAGCGTCACCACGACCGACCCGTCGACCACCTCGGCGCTCGCCAGCAGGTCCTTGAGCACGCTCCACACCCCGCCGACGCGGGCGTCGTTGGTGCGGGCGAACTCGAAGACGGCCACCACGGCTGCGGCGTCGAGGGGATCGCCGTTGTGGAAGCTGACGCCGTCCTTGATGTCGAAGGTCCACACCCGCTTGTCGTCCGATGCGGTCCAGCTCTGGGCCAGGCCTGGGTAGGTCTCGTAGGCCTGGTCCATGTAGATCAGGGTCTCGAACATCTGGGCAGCCACTTCGCGCTCGTTCACGTTGCCGCTCATCAGCAGCGGGTCGAGGATGGCGGGTTCCTGGTTGCCGGCGAACACCAGCGTGCCGCCGCTGACCTGGGCCGCCGCGATCGACAGCGGAGCGAGGACGACGCCGATGAGGATGGCGCGGAGCAGGGATCGAAGCGCACTAGGGGAAGGACGGGGTTGAGTCATGACAACTGGACCCTTTCTCGATCAGGAGGAGGCCGATCCGGTCCCTCGCTGGCTAGGCTAGGAGATCGCTCCACCCAGGAAGCGCTCCACGTCGACGCCGCTCGCACTCACCTCCCCGCCCTCCCTATGACGACGTCCTGGCACCACCTCTGACGCGTGAGACACGCCGGACCATGGTGCAACGGCAGGATCGCCCGTTGGGCATATATCAAATATAATCTAACACTTGGTGATCCGCAAGGCAGACCAGGGCATGCCTGCCACGCCGTCGCCCAGCTGGCCGAGCGGTAGGCTGGACGCAAGGAGGAACCTCCATGCGCCACCACAAGATCGGTTCACTCGACGCCTCGGTCATCGGCCTCGGCTGCAACAACTTCGGACGCAAGCTCGACGCCGCAGGCACCGCCCGCGTCCTCGACGCGGCCATCGAGGCCGGCATCAACTTCCTCGATACGGCCAACGTCTACGGGGGCGGCGGGGTCAGCGAGAGCCACATGGGCGCCGCCCTGCGCGGACGCCGTCAGCAGGTGCTGATCGCCACCAAGTTCGGCATGAAGATGCCGGACGGACGTCAGGGCGGTCACCCCGCCTACATCAAGGAGGCCGTCGCCGAGAGCCTCAAGCGGCTGCAGATCGAGCACATCGACCTCTACCAGCTCCACCGCCCCGACGACAGCGTGCCCATCGCCGACACATTGGGCGCCCTCGGCGAACTGGTGCAGGAGGGCGTGGTGCGCGAGATCGGCTGCTCGAACTTCAGCGCCGAGCAGATGGAGGAGGCCACGGCCGCCGTCAGCGACGGTGCGCCGCGCTTCGTCAGCGTGCAGAACGAGTACAGCATGCTCGAGCGCAAGGCGGAGGCCACCGAGCTGCCTGCCGCCCAGCGGCTCGGCATCGCCTTCATCCCCTTCTTCCCGCTGGCCAGCGGCCTGCTCAGCGGCAAGTACCGCCTTGGCCAGGAGCCGCCGCACGACGGGCGGCTGGTCGGGCACGCGCGGCAGGATGAGCTGCTCAGCGAGGAACGCCTTCGCCTGGTCGAGCAGCTGCGCGGCTTCGCCGAGGACAACGGCAAGGAGCTCATCGACCTTGCCTTCGCCTACCTGCTTGCCCACCCGGCGGTGGCCAGCGTCATCGCAGGCGCCACCTCGCCTGAGCAGGTGCGACGCAACGCCGACACCGCCGACTGGGCGCTAAGCGCGGAGCAGCTGGCCGAGGTTCGCGGCATCCTGGAGGGCCGGGCCTGAGCAATCGCAACCATGCCTGACGTCGCCGTCACCTTCGTCATCCTCGGGTTGACCTTCGCCGCCTTCGTCAGCGGGCGCTGGCGTCTGGACCTCATCGCCCTGCTCTCGCTGCTTGCCCTCGTGCTGACCGGCATCCTCAGTCCGGCGCAGGCGCTCTCCGGCTTCTCCGACCCGCTGGTCATCATGATCGCCGCGCTCTTCGTGGTCTCCGGCGCGCTGCTGCAGACTGGCGTGGCCGAGCGCGCCGGCCGCTGGCTTGCGCGGGTCGCGGGCCAGAACGAGCCACGGCTCATCGCCATGGTCATGCTCTTCACCGGCCTGCTCTCAGGCCTGATGAGCAGCACGGGCACCGTCGCCGTCATGCTGCCCGTGGTGCTCAGCCTCTGCTGGAAGGCCAAGGTCAGCCCGAGCAAGGTGCTGCTGCCCATGGTCTTCGCAGCCTCGCTCGGCGCCATGCTGACGCTGGTGGCGACGCCGCCCAACATCGTGGTCTCAGAGCACCTGCAGGCACAGGGCTTGCCCGGCTTCGACTTCTTCTCTTTCACCCCGCTTGGCCTGGCCATGTTGGCGGCGGGTTCTCTGTTCGTGGTCTACCTCGGCCGCCGCTGGCTGCCGCCGCGGGCGCCATCCTCGGCCGGGCAGGAGGCATGGCGGCCTTCGCTGAGCGAGCTCACCGCCGGGTACCAGCTTCCGGAGCAGCTCCACCGCCTGGTCGTGCGCCAAGGCAGCCCCCTGGTGGGCCAGAGCCTGCGGGCGCTCGGCTGGCCGGAGCGGCACCAGGTCATGGTGCTCACGGTCGAGCGGCCGGAGCCGGCTCCAAGGCTGCATGCGCCGTGGCGAAGGAACGGCCCCACCATGCGGCACGAGGCGCCCGGCCCCGACACCGTGCTGGCAGCGGGCGATCGGCTGCTGCTGCGTGGGGACGCTGAGGCGATCCGCGCCTTGACCGAGACCTCAGGCGCCGAGACCACCGTGGTGGCCATCGACGCAGCGGGCTTGTCCGCCGACGGCATCGGCCTCGTCGAGGTGTTGCTCACCCCTGGCTCCAGCCTGGAGGACGCGACCTTGAGCGAGCTGCGCTTCCGCGACCACTTCGGCGCGCAGGTCATCGGCGTGCGGCGGCGCGGCATGGTCATCACCGAGGGGCTGCCGCGGCTGCGGCTGCGCTTCGGCGACACGCTGCTGGTGCAGGGCGACCGCAAGGCCCTTCGCCGGCTGCACGAGCAGCAGCGCGACCTTGTGCTGCTGGCCGAGCCGGTCGACACCGCCGCCCAGCAACGCGCCGCCCGCCGCGCTCCGGTGGCCCTCGTCATCCTTGCGGCCATGCTGGCCTCCATGGCCTTCGGCTGGCTGCCACTGGTGGTCGCCGCGCTGGCAGCAGCGCTGGCCATGGTGCTCAGCGGCTGCATGCGCATGGACCAGGCCTACCAGGCCATCCAGTGGGAGTCGGTGGTGCTGATCGCCGGCGTCCTGCCGCTGGCCACCGCCTTGGACCAGACAGGCGGCATCCGCCTCGTGGTGGACGGGATGCTCGGCGCCTTGGGCGACGCCGGGCCGCTGGTCATCATGGGCGCCCTCTTCCTGCTCACGGCGGCGGTCACCCAGGTCATCTCCAACACCACCACCGCCGTGCTGCTGGCCCCCATCGCCTTCCAACTGGCAGGCAGCCTCGGCGTCTCGCCCTACCCCATGCTCATGACCGTGGCCCTCGCCGCCTCTTGCGCCTTCATCTCGCCCGTGTCGTCACCGGTCAACACCCTGGTCATCCGGCCGGGCCACTACCGCTTCGCCGACTTCGCCAAGGTGGGCGTGCCGATGCTGGGCTTGGTGATGCTGATCAGCTTGCTGCTGGTGCCGCGGTTGTTCCCCTTCTGAGGCCCCTACCCCAAGCGCCCCTGCTCGGCGGCGTCGATCGCCTCCTCGGTGGTCTCGAACACCCGCGGGCCATGGCGATCCAAGCGCTGCAGGATGCCCATGCGCGCCAGCAGCGCCCGTGGCTGCGGCTGCAGGCCGGTGAGCAGCACCGTCACCTGGCGCCGTTCAAGACGGTCGATCAGCGAGTCGAGCGCCGACGCGCCGGTGGCGTCCATGACCGGCACGCGCCGCAGGCGCAGGATGACCACCCTGATGCCGCCGCCCACCTTCAGCAGGCGGTCGAAGAAGCGGTTGGCTGCGCCGAAGAAGATGGGACCATCGATGCGGAAGGCCACGATCTGCTCGCGGCGCAGGCGGTCGGCGGCCGCCACCTCGCTGGGCGAGTCGTGATGGGGTGGGCTGTCCTCCCCGCCGAGCAGGGCCTCGGGGTCGACGCTGAACATGCGGCTCATGCGCACGATGAACAGCATCCCGGCGGCGATCAGGCCGACCTCGATGGCCAGGATCAGGTCGAAGAGCACCGTCACCACCATGGTCAGCAGCAGCACGAAGGCGTCGGACTTGGTGGAGCGCAGGATGAGGCGCAGCGCGTTCCCCTCGATCATCCTCGCGGCCACCACCACCAGGATGCCGCCCAAGGCCGCCAGGGGCACCTTGGCCGCCAGCGGCGCAGCGAGGAAGGCGATGGCCATGAGGCCAAGGCCATGCACCACGGCCGCCATGCGCGTGCGCGCGCCTGAGCGCACGTTCACGGCCGTACGCGCAAGGGCCGCCGTGGCAGGGATGCCGCCGAGCACCGCCACGGCCAGGTTGGCGACGCCTTGACCGAAGAGCTCGCGGTCGGGATCGTGGCGTTCGCCCACCGTCATGCTGTCCGCCACCACGGCCGAGAGCAGGCTCTCCAGCGCGGCCAGCACCGCCACGGCAAGGGCGGCCCGCACCAAGGTGGTGAACTCGATGCCGGGCAGCGGCAGCGCGAGGGTGGGCAGGACCTGGGGGATGAGGCCGATGCGCGGCACACCGTCGAACAGGGGCAGCAGCGATACGACGGTGACCGCCACCAGCGTCACGATGCCGGCGGGCACCAGCCGTACCCGCGGCAGGAAGGACCAGCCGAGCATGATGGCCACCGCCAGCAGGGCGAGCAGCGGCGCCGCCAAGGACGGCTGCCTGATGAACTCGCCCAGCACCTTCCAGCTCGCGGGCAGGATGGTCTCGGCGTGGCCGGCCGCCGGCAGGCCGAGCAGGGCGGGCAGCTGTTGCAAGCCGATGATGATGGCGATGCCGTTGGTGAAGCCGGAGATCACCGGCCATGGGATGAAGTTGACGTAGCGCCCGATGCCGGCCAGGGCGAAGACGATGAGCAGCGCACCGGCCAGCAGGCCGAGCAAGGGCAGGGCCTGGACCCCGTGGCTGGCCACGATGGGCAGCAGCACGACCGTCATGGCGCCGGTGGGACCGCTGACCTGGAAGTTGGAGCCACCGAAGACCGCGGCCAGGGTGCCGGCCACCACGGCGGTGATCAGGCCGGCCACCGCGCCTGCGCCCGAGGTGACGCCGAAGGCCAGCGCCAAGGGCAGGGCCACCACCGCGACGGTGAGACCGGCCAGCAGGTCGTGGCGCCAGCTGGGCAGGTCGTAGTCGCCACGACGTGGCAGGAAACGACGCAGCGAGCGAAGGAAGGCGAGGACAGAGGACAAGGCTGGGAGGCCACCACCCTAGGCCGCGGCCCTGTAGGGCGGGAGCCGCCCAGATGCTACGCCCGCGATGGCCACCCCACCCGGGTCGATGGCTTCGGTACAAAGTACAAAAGGGTTGGGCTAGGCCTTGGTGGCCATGCCCCAAGGCAGACCCGTCTTGGCCGCCTAGGCCGATCCGCCCCTCGCCAACATCTCCGCCTGCTCCAACACCAACTCCACCGCCTTCGCCTCCGCGTCCGGCGGGTAGTCGTACTTGGCCAGGAGTCGCCGCACCTTGGACCGCATCGCCGCGCGCACCGACTCCTTGAGGTTCCAGTCGATGGTGGCCGACTCACGCACCGCCTTGACCAGCTCCCTGGCGATAGTCTTGAGAGTCTCGTCCCCAAGCTGCAGCACGGCGGAGCCGTTCTGGGCGATGGCGTCGTAGAAGGCCCCCTCGTCCTCACGCAAGCCCAGGTTCGGGTGGCGCATGGCGTCGTCCCTGACTTCCTTCGCCAGCCGGACCAGCTCGGAGATCACCTCAGCGGTGGTCAGCGAGCGGTTCGTGTAGCGCCGGATGGCCTCGTCGAGCATCTCGGAGAAGCGGCGGCCCTGCACCAGGTTCTTGCGCTGCACCGTGCGGATCTGGTCGTTCAGCAGGCGGCGGAGCAGCCCCAGTTGCAGGTTGGGCTTCTCCTTCTGCGACAGCGAGTCGAGGAAGGCGTCGGAGAGGATGGAGATCTCGGGGGTGTCGACCCCGGCCATCTGGTAGATGTCGATCACCTGGTCGGCCGCGACCGCCTCATTGAGGAGCTGGCCCAACGCCGTGTCGATCTCGACCGCGCCCAAGCCGCCGCCACCGGAGTCGGGGTTCTGGATCTTGAGGATGGCGGCACGCACGTCGGTGAAGAGGCGCACGTCGTCGCGGATGGCGTTGGCCTCGTCACGAGCGCCGCACAGGGCGAAGGCCTTGGCCAGCGCCAACACCTGGTCGTTGTAGCGACGCGTGCGGTCTGGGTCGGCCATCACGAAGTCCACTACCTTGGCGTACTCGCCAAGGCGCTGAGCCGCGGTCAGCTGCGGTGAGGCGTCGTAGCTGAGTCCGTGGAGCAGGCCGCGGATGACGTCGTGCTTCTCCAGCATGGCGTCGACCAGCTCCTCGATGGGGACGCCGGCCTGGTCGCGGTCGGAGGGCGAGTACTCGGCCAGCGCGTCCTGCAGCTTGCCGAACACGCCGATGTAGTCGACGATCAGACCGCCCGGCTTGTCCCGGAAGGTGCGGTTGACGCGGGCGATGGCCTGCATCAGGCCGGCGCCCTGCATGGTCTTGTCGACATACATGGTGTGCATGGCCGGCGCATCGAAGCCGGTGAGCCACATGTCGCGTACGATGACCAGCTCCAGCGGGTCGTCGGGATCCTTGGCCCGCAGCTTGAGGTCGCGGCGCACGTCCTGGCCATGGAGGTGCGGCTGGAACTCGGCCGGGTCGGCGGCCGATCCGGTCATGACCACCTTGATCCTGCCCTTGGCGGGATCGTCCGAGTGCCAGTCCGGACACAAGGCCACGATCTTCTGGTAGAGCCTGGCCGCGATGCGGCGGCTCATGACCACGATCATGGCCTTGCCGAACAGCGCCTTCCGGCGCCGCTCCCAGTGCTCGACCAGGTCGCGGGCGATGAGGTCGAGCCGCTCCTCCGCGCCGACGATGGCTTCCAGCCGCGACCAGCGCGACTTGGCGGCCGCAGCCGCCGAGGCCTCCACCGACTCGGTGATCTCGTCGGCCAAGGCGTCCAACGCCGCCAGGTCCTCCTCGGAGAGCGCGACCTTGGCCAGCCGCGACTCGTAGTAGATCTTGACGGTGGCGCCGTCCTCGACCGCACGGGTGAGGTCGTAGACATCGATGTAGTCGCCGAACACCGAGCGGGTGGACTTGTCGCGGGATTCGATGGGGGTGCCGGTGAACCCGAGGTAGGTGGCACCCGGCAGGGCGTCGCGCATGTGCTTGGCGAAGCCGGACCGGAGACGCCCCTCCCGGTCCAGGGTCTGGCTGAACCCGTACTGCGAGCGGTGCGCCTCGTCGGCGACCACCACCACGTTGCGGCGATCGGTCAACACCGGGTTGGCGTCGCCGTCCTCGCCGGGGGCGAACTTCTGCAGGGTGGTGAAGACGATCCCGCCCGAAGCGCGCTTGAGCAGGGTGCGGAGATCGACACGCGAGGTGGCCTGCACCGGCGCCTCTGGCAGGATGCGTGACGGCGCGAAGACCTCGGCGAAGAGCTGGTCGTCCAGGTCATTGCGGTCGGTGATGAAGACCAGCGTGGGGTTGGCCATCCGCGGATCGCGCATCACCTTGGCCCCGTAGAACAACATCTCCAGGCTCTTGCCCGACCCCTGCGTGTGCCACACCACCCCACCGCGCCGGTCACCGTCCGGCCGAGAAGCCACCACGGTGGACTCGACCGCAGCGTTGACCGCCCAGTACTGGTGGTACTTCGCCACACGCTTGATCAGCACCCGCATCTTCTGCCGCGTGCGGGCGTCGGTGACCGTCTCTTCGCTGTAGACCACGAAGTTGCGGACCAGGTCGAGGAAGCGCCCCTGCTCGAACACGCCCTTGATGAGCACCTCGACAGCAGCGAGATGCGTGACCACCTCACGGCCCTCGATGGTCTTCCACGGTGCGTAGTGCTCGAAGCCGCTCGCATAGCTGCCCATCGCGGCCGAGGTGCCGTCCGAGATGACGGTCACCGCGTTGGGCACGAAGATGGACGGGATGTCCTTGCGGTAGGTCTGCACCTGGTTCCAGGCTGCCTTGAGGGTGGCGTGCTGGTTGCCAGGGTGTTTCAGTTCCAGCAGAGCGAGCGGGATGCCGTTGACGAACAGCACCACGTCAGGCCGGCGGTTCTTGCCGTCCTCGATGACCACGAACTGGTTGACGACCAGCCAGTCGTTGTTGGCCGGCTGCCCGAAGTCCACGAGCTGGACCCGCTGGGTGCGGATCTGGCCGTCATCACCGCGGTGCTCGACCGGCACACCGTCCACGATGAGCTTGTGGACACGCTGGTTCTCGTCGATGGCGCTCTGCGACTCGGCGCGCTGCAGGCGCTTGACCGCCTCGTCCAGCAGCGCCTGCGCCACCCCGGGGTTGATGCGCTGCAAGGCCGCCCGCAGACGACCCCATAGGTAGACCTGATCGAAGGAGGCGCGCTCCTCCGCCGGCTCGCCGGGGGCCATGCGGGGACCGTAGGCGGTCTGGTAGCCCAACTCGGCGAAGTAGGCGAGGGCGGCGTCTTCGACGGTTGATTCGGAGAAACGAGGCGGCATCAGCGTGGTCAGGCAGCCGCTTCCATCAAGGTTTCGTAGAAGACCTGGAAGCTCCGCGACCGGTTGGAGGCGGGATCGAGGTACTGGCCCATCAAGCCGGCCGCCTCCACCTTCGCCAGGCCAGCTGGGTAGTGCCCCGCTCGTTGGAGCAAGCGCTCGAAGGCTTCCCATGTACCACCGACGATCGCGTCAGGGTCCTGGAAAGGGGTCTTGCGATGGGTGTTCTCTGGCAGGCCGGAGAACGCTGTCCGTGCCGCCTGCCAGTCGCCGAAGTACCAAGCCTCCAACTCTTCGATCACGACCCGGTTGGCGACCTGCCAACGCCCAGGATGCCGGGTCTTGGTTCGCAAACCGGTACTCTGCGCAGCCCGTTCGAGGTCGTCTTTCAGGCGCCGGCAGTCGTCAGCGTCACGATCCACCAGGACAAGGACACGGAAGTTCTCAGGCAACCACGTCTTGTAGGCCTTGAGCCGCGCCCCGATGTTGTTGAGGAGGTCAGGCTTGCCTTGGAAGGCGTGGATCTCGAAGGTCCACGACTCAGGCAAGACCCGCGGGAGGAAGTGTTCGAGGAAACGCTCCATGGACGGCTCCTCGACGAAGACCACCCAGTGGCCAGATGTCATCGTCCCCTCGCCACTCGCCTGACCATCTGGCGGCCCGGGTTCGGATTCAAAGGATTGGCCCCTTGGAAATGCCCCTCCATCCACACCTGGCCAAGCAACGCCCCCGCTTCGACCAGTTCGCTCACGCCTGCCGCTTCGCTCAAGACCTGCGTCTGGGTGTACCCGTCCTCGGAGCGGTAGAGGACCCGGACCTGGTCGGGCGTCAGGGCGTTGATGAAGAAGGGCGAGTGGGTGGTGACGAGCAGCTGCGTGCCTGCCGTCGCGACCTTGCACTCCTCCGCAAGATCGTGAAGGAGGCGCGGGTGCAGGAAGTTCTCAGGCTCCTCGATCCCGATGAACGGGGGTGGGAAGGGATCGTGGAGCAAGACGAGGTAGGCAAGGAGCTTGAGGGTCCCGTCGCTGGCGAACCGAGACAGGATCGGTTGCTCGAAGGGGGCGTCCTTGACCTGCAGCAGCAGGCGCCCATCCGTCATGACGTCCGCCAAGACACGCTCTACCCGCGGCACCCGGCTCTGCAAACGCAGGAAGATGTCCTCCAGCCGGTCAGGATGTTGCTCCTTCATGTACTGGATGACGTTGGCCAGGTTGGAGCCGGTCCTGTCAAGGCGCTCTTGCGGGCCAGCTTCCGGCTGTCCGCGGCTGCCCTCCACCGCGAGGTAGGACACGTGCCAGCCGATGATGAAGTTGCGCAAGGCAGCAACACGGGGGTGGTCGGCGAACTGCCCGAGCGCGTTGACAGCTAGCAGGTCGGCGGACTGAAGCGGGATGTCGATCCTTTCGTCTTGCACCTCCGGCATCTCACCCGAGATGGCCCTGCCTACACCCTCGCGGTACTCGAGGAATCGGAAGGGCCGCCCGGTCTGCCCACGGCGCCAGCTCAAGGACTCCTCGACCACCACCGGCACGGACTTGCTCTCGTCGACCGCGAGCTTGTAGGTGATGAGGGGCGTGTCCTTCGACTCGCGGTACTTGATCTCGATGACGATCGGACCCTCACTGCCACGGGTCCTCAGTTCTCTCGCGCGGCCGCGCTTGTCCCAGGCCCGACGAAGGCCTGACTCGAAGCACTCGGCCAGGAAGGCGAACACGTCGAACACCGTCGACTTGCCGCTGCCATTGGGGCCGAGAAGGACCGTCAACGGTGTCAATGCCTTGAACTCCACGTCCTTTAGCACGCGGAAGTTCTGCACCCTGAGGTACTCGATCCTTGGCGGTGTGACGTACTGGCTCACGGTGGTACCTCGGCTGGACCTGCTTCTACGATCCTAGTCTACCTGCGTGCGACGACACTCGACCGCGGCATCGGAGCGTATCGCCTCGAAGTTCATACTCAGGTCGTTCGCCCAGTCCTCCATCGTCGTTGGGATCTTCCTACGGGCACGGCTCTCTGCCAGGTCGAGCAGGTCGTTGACGAAGGGTCCACCATCGGGACGGTCCATGCTCGGTTCGGTGACAGTGCGGCCGTCGACCGCATGGTGCATCCAGCTCAGCACCTCGGCGAAGAACCGCCTGGTCGTTTGTGCATTCAGGTTGTAGTCGACGCTGGTGGCATAGATGTCGGTGACCTTCTGGTAGAAACGCCGCTCGGACAGGCGGATCTCGCGGATCTGTTCGAGCAGCCGCTCGAAGTAGTCCTCACCGAGGAAGGTGCCGTTCTCCAGCCGTTTGCGGTCGAGAACGTAGCCGCGCAGGGCGAAGTCGCGCAGCACCCGGGTGGCCCATTGGCGGAACTGGGTGGCGCGCACCGAGTTGACGCGGTAGCCGACGGAGATGATGGCGTCGAGGTTGTAGTGTGCGACGCGACGCTGGACATCGCGGGAGCCCTCGCGGCGAACCGACAAGAAAACCTTGTGGGTTGATGCCTCGTCCAGCTCACCCTCGTCGTAGATCGTCCGCAGATGCAGGCTGATGTTCTGCTGGGTCGTGTCGAACAGCTCCGCCATGAGCCGTTGGCTCAGCCAGACGGTCTCGTCCTCGTAGCGCGCCTCGATGCTCGCCTCGCCACCCTGGGCGGTGAAGATCAGGAACTCGGCGGTGCTGTTGCGAATGAGCTTGCGGTCCTGTGCGTCGTCGCGGTCTGTCATGCGACCGCCATGTCCTGAGCCTCCGAGACGCGAAGGCGGCCGGAGAGGAGTTCGGGGAGGAGGGTGTCGCGGAGGGCGGCGAGTCTTTGTTCTCGTCCCGAAGCTGGGTCATCCGGCGGAAAAGCGGCTCTGTCAAGATGTTGAAGCTCTCTAGAGCCTCAACCGCAGGGGGTGAAATCTTGTACTGACTAAATCGATCCGCGTGAAACCTCTGCCGACCAGATGTCCCACTCATACTGCGGATCGCAAAGGCTCGGACGGATTCGTCGCGCACGAGGCAATAAATCCATGCAGTCGAAAGATGTCTACTTGGTGCTAACACGACGTACTCGGTAGAGCCCCAACCAACCTCACCTGGACTGAGCATATCGACCACAGCGGTCTTGCCGTTTTCGAGGCACGGAGTGATACGCGCCATTAGAACATCGCCGTTCTGGAAGCGCTGCCCAGATCCGGCCTCACGCCTCTCCCACTCGTGAACCTCCGCGGAGAACTCAGGTAGCGAAGACATGCCGACGTATGTCGCGGGTGTCCGCGCGGGCAGGATACGCCTAGGGTTGACTGCCAACAACTCAGATAGAGGAACACCACTCTCGACCTGGGACAGGTCAAACAAGCGCGAAAAGTGTGCCCGAGCTAGTTCCTCCGAGACAGCGATGGCTCGAAGGTTCGACTCGATCTTGTCGTCGAGCGCGCCGAGCGTGGCGGCGATGGCACGCTGCATCGGGAGCGGGGGTGCAGGCACGCGGATTGATGCCAGTGCCGACTGATTCAACTTGGGTTGCGCAGATCCCGTGATGTATCCGGAGATGTCAGTCGCCTCAAGCGCGTATGACAAGTATCGGGTGTCGTTCTCATGATTTCCTTGCAGGACATGCGCGTGGTTGTTCACCCAGAATCGGCCTTCCGCAAGGAAGGCAACTGGCGTACTCCGGCTCCGCAGGTTCTCCCCATCCTCAGCGACCAACAGATGGAGTCCCTCAAACAAGAACCCGTCTACGTAGTCAACGATGCCACTCGCCCCGTAGTAAGGATACGGGCCGGGTCGCCGATCGGTCGACTTCACTGGAACGCGCTTCCGATCCAGGTTGACGGTGAGGTCACTAATCGGTCGGTAGGCAACGTCAGTCACTAAGAGCCCCCAGCCGCCGCCGAACCTCGTCTTCCAACTCCCGCCCCCGCTCGAACTCAGCAAACAACTCTGCCGTCAGCCGTTCGATCTTCTGATCGATCGGCTCGTCATCCACCTCGGCTTCCTCCGTGCCCACATACCGCCCCGGCGTGAGCACGAAGTCATGCCCCGCGATCTCCTCCACCGACGCCGCCCGCACGAACCCCGCCACATCCTCATACCCGCCATCGTGGTTGCGCCACGCGTGGTACACCCCCGCGATCCTCTGGACGTCGTCATCACCCAGCTCCCGCAACCGCCGGGTCACCATCGTCCCCAGCTTGCGCGCATCGATGAACAGCACCTCGCCCAAGCGCTTGCGGTGCCCATTGCCGTGCCGATCCCTCGACACGAACCACAGCGACACCGGGATGCCCGTGTTGAAGAACAGCTTGTCCGGCATCGCCACGATGCAGTCGACCAGGTCGGCTTCGACCAGCTTGCGGCGGATCTCGCCTTCGCCACCGCTCTTCGAGCTGAGCGAGCCATTGGCCAGAACGAAGCCGGCCGTCCCGCGGGGGCTCAGGTGGTAGATGAAGTGCTGCACCCAGGCGAAGTTCGCGTTGCCTTGGGGCGGCATGCCGTACTGCCAGCGTGGGTCGCCCTCCAGCTTCGGGTCCCACCAGTTGGAGACGTTGAACGGTGGGTTGGCGATGACGAAGTCTGCCCGCAGGTCCGGGTGCAGGTCCCGCGTAAACGAGTCGGCAGACTGCTTGCCCAGGTCGGCCTCGATGCCGCGCAGGGCAAGGTTCATCTTGGCGAGCTTCCAGGTGGTGTCGGTGAACTCCTGCCCGTAGACGGAGATGTCGGTCCGCTTCCCGCCATGCGCCTGGACGAAGGCCGCCGACTGGACGAACATGCCGCCCGATCCGCAGGCCGGGTCGTAGACGCGCCCGCGGTAGGGCTCCAGCATCTCCACCAACACCTTCACCACCGACCTTGGCGTGTAGAAGGCGCCGGCGTCCTTGCCGGTCTCCTTGCCGGCGAACTGCCCGAGGAAGTACTCGTAGACCCGGCCAAGCACGTCGTCTGAGCCGTGGTCGTCTGACTCGGTGAAGCCGATGGAGCCGATCAGGTCGACGAGCTGGCCAAGGCGGCCCTTGTCCAGGCCGTCCCGCCCGTAGTTGCGTGGCAGCACACCCCGGATCACGGGGTTCTCCTTCTCGACGAGGTCCATCGCCATGTCGATGTCCTCGCCGATGCTGGGCAGCTTGGCGCGGTCCTGGATGGTGGCCCAACGGGCATCCTCCGGTACCCAGAAGACGTTGTGGGCGGTGTACTCGTCTCGATCTTCGAGGAAGCTACGGCGGCGGGTCTCGTTCGGGATGTAGTCGTCGGAGGACGGGTCGCTCAGGGAAGCTTGGAGCGCATGGCGGCGCTCCTCGAACCTGTCAGAGATGTACTTGAGGAAGACCAGTCCCAGCACCACGTGCTTGTACTCGCTCGGCTCCTGGTTGCCCCGCAAAGCATCGGCTGTGTCCCAAAGGCGTTGTTCGAGCGTCTTCTCCGACGGCTTGCGGCTTGCTCTGGCCATGGGCGCCATGCTAACAGAGCACCCACCACAGCGACTTTCGCATGACAAGTAACTGCGAGGGCCGCAGCACGACGGGGCCGGCCATGCAGAGATCCCTGCCGCGTTGCGCACCAGACCCTCAGTGCATAAACCACACCATCTCCGGTGATCGAACCCGGCCTCTGTACCCCGTGGCCACGCCCGATGCCAGAAGCGCGCCGGTCGCGGCATCCATCATGGTGTAGCGAACAGCCGCGCCACCCGAATGCCGGAACGGCCACCACCCGAACACCGACATCAGGAAGCTCGTTTGCGTCGAGATCGACCCGCCGGCATGTTGCGCCTTCACCAGGAGCAACATCGCCTTCTTGTCCAGCTCCACCTTCAGAGCCTTGGCTCGAGCCAACAACTCGATGCCGGTGGAGCCGTTGTCAGTGTGGGCGAAGAGGGCGGCATGCCACTTCTTGAACATCTCCGTAGCCGTTCTGAGACGCCCTAGCTGCAACTTCTCGTCGTCACTCGCCTTGTCACCTTGCTGCTCGAGGGCGGCCGCCGCGACCTCTGCCCGCGTGCCTAGGCCCTCCATGGCCGCGACCAGCGCGAGCATCCTCTGCGCCGCGTCCACTTGGCCCGGGAGCTCGTAGAGCATGGGCACCACGACGGGTTGGCCAGACACCTCTTGGAGCAGGCTCCCTGCGACGACCGCGACTGCCGATGCATCGTCCGGATCGACGGAGACACCGGTGAGGTCGTAGTCCGACGCCAGCAGCGACCCGAGGCTCTTGCCCAAGGTCATCAGGCCGGAGATCGTCTGCGCGTTGCCCGTGATGGCGTCAGCAACGACGCCAGCAGTCACCCCGGCCTTGGAGATGCCGTCGAGCATCCGCGGAGACACCGTGAGCTTGGGTATACCCGGCTCCGGCTTCACGACGTGAACGCCCAACGCCGCCTCCAGTGACCTGGTCACGAACTCGCATTGGACGAGGTAGGAGGTCAGGTTGGCGAAGGACGGCAGCTGCGATTCCGCGATGACGACCACTTGCTTGTAACCCCTCGCCTTCACCTTGGCCTTTCCCACGATGTCCATGGCCGCCGACTTCACGCTCATGAGCGCAAGCAACTCGGACTCGATCTTGCCTGCCTTCTCGGATGTCGTCGCCTTCGCGTCCTTGTCCCAGGCCGGGAAGATGGCGGCGTTGGCGTTCTTCTCAGCCAGGCGGGCATCCGCTGCAGCTTTCGCCGCATCGTAGACAGCCTTCTGAGCGTTCGCGGCCTTGGTGATCCGGTCGTACTCCTCCGCCGTCAGATGTCCCGTCGATCCATTCGCGTCAGCCATGGCTCCCTCCCAGGTTGGTTTTGCTTGCCTGAGAACTTACGACGGCCTGCGCTTTGCCTCCGCTTCACCCTTCTGAGCGTCCTGACCCTCAGCCGACTTGACCTGCCCCGGCCGCCCCAGCGTGGCGAAGCCGAGCGACCCCACCGCAGCCAGCACCGCCAGCGCCACGAAGGCCGGCTCGTAGCCGCCGGTCCTGTCGGCCACGATGCCAACCAGCAGGGGCCCGCCGACACTGCCGATCGTGACGATCATCGAGGACAGGCCCATCACCGCGGCGAAGGACTCGCGTCCGAAGTAGTCGGCACGCAAGGCGCCCATCAGGGGGCCGCGCAGACCCCAGGCCAGGCCGTGGATGACGGCGGCCACCATGACCGCGGCCGGGCTGGCCGCGCCGACCATCAAGGCCATCGCCAGCGCGTGGCCGAGCATGCCGACGGTGGTCAGCAGGCGCTTGTCGATCAGGTCACCCACCACCCCGCCGAGCAGCTGGCCGACCATGGACACGGCCGTCATCAGCGCGAGGATCGAGGCGGCCAGCGCCACACTGAGGCCGAGGGTCTCGGTGACGTAGATGACGAAGTGCACCAAGACGGCAGACACCACCGCCACCGCTGCTGCGTGGCCGATGGACATGGACCAGAAGGCCCAGGTGCCGAGCGCCTGACGCGCGCTCAGGGCCGGCCGCGCAGGGCGTGGCCTGGCCGCGCCGCCGACCTGCAGTTCGGCAGGTGCAAGGCCGTCTGGATGCAGGCCGAGCTGCTCCGGGTCGCGGCGCATGAGCCGGGCGATGGGCAGGCCGATGGCGATGACCAGCAGGCCGGAGACCATCGACACCGGGCGCCAGCCGAAGGCGGCGAGCGCAAGGGCCACCAGCGGCACGGCCAGGCCACCGATGCTCATGCCCGTCTGCATCAGGCTGAGGGCGGTGGAGCGCCGTCGCTCGAACCAGTTGACCAGCACCGTCATCAGCGAGAGCAGGCCGCAGAGGCTGGCGCCGACGGCCATGAGCATGAACACCGCGATGAACTGGTTGAAGTCCTGGACGAAGCCGAGGGCGATGAAGCCCAGACCGAGCATGAGCACGCCGGCAGCGATCACCCTTCGCGGCGAGAAGCGCTGCAGCAGCCAGCCGTGCAACGGCCCGAGCAGGCCGCTCTCGGTGCGGTGCACCGAGTAGGCGAGGGACACCGTGGTCCTGCTCCAACCGAACTCCGCCATCCAGTACACGGCATAGGTGCCGTAGACCTGCATGAAGAGGGCAGCCAGCACGGTCTGCATCACCATGGCGCCGCCCACCAGCCACCAGCCGCGGAAGACGCTGCCCAACCTCACGCCTGTCCCAGGTGGCGAAGGACCTCTTCGTCCCCCACTTGTCCGAAGTCGTCGTAGTAGGAACCGATCGCGCCTTCGAAGGGTTGCGGCACCAGCAAGGCCACCACCTCGTCCACTTCCTCACGCAGCCGGGCCACGGTGTCGGACGGCGCCACCGGCACCGCCACCACCACGCGCCTCGCGCCTGCCGCCTTCACCGCCATGACCGCCGCCCGCATCGTCAGCCCGGTGGCCAGCCCGTCGTCGACCAGCACCACGGTGCGACCAGGCGCCAGCGCAGTGACGGCATCGGCGCCGTAGGCCTCCCGACGGCGCCTTGCCTCGGTGCGGGCCAGTTGGGCGGCCATCTCCAGGTAGGCGGGCTCGACCGCGGCGGCCGGGTCCTCGTTCACGATCATCGGCCCGTCCTCGGTGACGGCGGCGACGGCGAACTCGCGGCTGGCCGGGTGACCGACCTTGCGGGGCGTGATCACGCCGAGGGGAGCGCCGAGCGCGGCGGCCACCTGCGCGCCAAGCGGCACGCCGCCGCGCGCAAGGGCAAGCACCACCGGGTCCTGCCCACGCAGGTGCCCCAAGGCGAGCGCCAAGCGGCGCCCGGCGTCGATCCGGTCCTTGAAGCGCATGGCTGGTCCCTCCCAGGAGTGCCGGGAGGCCGCTCCTCGGTCCTCAGTATGCGGCGGCGAGCCCACCGTCGTAGAGCAGCAGATCGCGCACTTGTGCAACGAAACGGGCGCCGGACTCGCGCCAGTCGGGCTCCACCTCCGCCAGCAGGCGCTGAGCATCGATGACCTCGCGCACCTCGCTGCCGCCCGTCAGGCCGTCGACCAGAGGCCCGCGCACCGGCTCGTGCCAGGCCTCGCCCGCCCCTGGCTCGCGGCTCCATGGAAGGCTGGCCGCATCGACGTGGACCAGCTGCGGGTAGCGCGCCCGCATGTGCCGCAGCACGGTGACGACGGCGGCCAAGGGGCGCAAGGCGGCCGCGTCGTCGACCAGCAGCTGCACGCCCTGGCACACCTCGCCGCGGTACTTGCCGCTCTCCGGTTTGAAGTGAAGGGGCCGGAAGCGCAGACCGGGCAGCGCCAGCGCCCTCAGTTCCTCAGCCAGCCCGTAGGCCTCCAGCCAGGGCGCACCGAGCAGCTGGAAGGGCAGGGTGGTGCCACGGCCCTCGCTGAGGTTGAAGCCCTCGAGCAGCACCAGCCCAGGGTAGAGCTGCACCGCCGTCTCGGTCGGCAGGCCGGGCGAGGGCGGCACCCAGGGGCCGGGCGGTGGATCGCCACGACGCCAGCCGCGCATGGGCACCACCTGCAGGTCGACGCCACCGCCCAACACGCGGTCCACGTAGAAGCGACCCAGCTCCCCCAAGCTGAGCCCATGCTGGTATGGCGTCGGCAGGTAGCCGAGGAAGGAGCGGTGGGCAGGATCGAGCGCCGGACCGTCCACCCGCGGTCCGAGCAGGTTGGGTCGGTCGCACACCACCACCTGCGTGCCGCTCTCGCGGGCGGCCTCCAGCAGCAGCGCCAAGGTGGCGCCGTAGGTGTAGCAGCGCACGCCCACCTCCTGGACGTCCACCACCACGGCGTCAAGATCGGCCAAGGCCTCGGACGACGGCCGCCTGCGGGGACCGTAGAGGCTGTGCAGCGGCAGGCCGGTGCGCGGGTCGCGGCGATCGCCGATGGGGGTGGCGTCCTCCTCGAAGCCGCTCCAGCCGTGCTCGGGCGTGAACAGGCCATGCAGATGAACGCCCGACGCTTGGCGCAACGCCTCGAGGCTGCTGGCGCCGCTGCCCGTCAGCGAGGCCATGTTGGCCAACAGGGCCACCTTGGGCCCGCGCAGCCAGCGCGCCGGATCCTCCAACAGCACGTCGATGCCGAGGCGGAGGCCCGCGTCGGCGCTCACCCTTTCACCGCCCCGGCTGTGAGCCCGGCGATGAACTGCCGCGACATCAGCAGGTAGATGAGCAGCAGCGGCAGGCTGGCCAGCGCCATGCCGGCGAAGACCAGGCTCCAGTTGGTGAGGTGCTGGCCGAAGAAGATCTGCATGCCGAGGGGAATGGTGCGCCATGTGCCGCTTGGCAGGAAGAGCAGTGGGAAGAAGAAGTCGTTCCACCATGGCACCACGTTCACGATGACGACGGTGGCAAGGCCTGGCCGCACCAACGGCAGCATGATGCGGTAGTAGATCTGCTGCTCGGTGCAGCCGTCGATGCGGGCGGCGTCCTCCAGCTCGCGCGGCAGGTTGCGGAAGAAGGTGGTGAGCAGGAACACCGCCATGGGCATGCCGGAGGCCGTGTAGATGAGGATGAGGGCGAGCGGCGTGTCGAGCAGGCCGATCTCGCGGATGAGGATGTACAGCGGCAGCACGCCCAGGCGGATGGGCACCATGATGCCGGCCAGGAAGAAGACGAAGACAAGCGTCTTGAGGCGGAAGCTGTAGCGCGACAGCGCGTAGGCGGCCGGCGCGGCGGTGGCCAGCAGCAGCAGGGCGGAGCTGCCGGTGATGAGCAGGCTGTTGAACAGGTAGCGGCCGAAGTTGGCGCGGCGCCACACCTCCTGGAAGGAACTGAGGTTCAAGGTCTCTGGCAGGGCGAAGGGCTGACGGAAGATCTCCGGCGTGGTCTTGAAGGCGGCCATCAGCATCAGCACCACCGGGTAGAGGAACACGATGGCGAGCAGCGCGAGGAAGGCGTAGGTCAGGACGCGGCTGCTCAGTTGCCAGGAGCGGAAGCCCATCTCAGTACTCCGTCTGGCTGCGCTGGGTGAAGCGCACGCCGAACACCGAGACGATGCCGATGATGATCAGCATGAACACCCCGATGGCCGAGGCGACGCCGATCTGGCCAGGCTCGCCACCGGTGGTGGGATCGCCGAAGGCCGTCCGGTAGAAGAAGGTGGCCAGCAGGTCGGTGGCGTAGTTGGGCGAGCCGGAGGCGCCCTGCATGACGAAGACCAGCTCGAAGGCGTTGAAGTTCCAGATGAAGGTCAGGATGGAGACCATGGCGATGCTTGGCATGAGCAGCGGCAGGGTGACGAAGCGGAAGTCCTGCCAGGTGCTGGCCCCGTCGACGAGCGCCGCCTCGCGGAACTCCTTGGGGATGGCCTGCAAGGCCGCCAGGTAGACCAGGATGGGGAAGCCGAGCCAGCTCCAGGCGTTGACCAGGATGACGGTCACCAGCGCCGTGCCGGACTGGCCGAGCCATGGCTGCACCCAGTCGCCGAGGCCTACGCCACGCAGGCCCTGACCAACAGCACCCCAGGTGGGGTTGAGCAGCAGCCGCCAGAGGAAGCCGACCACCACGGCCGATAGGGTGTACGGCAGGAAGTAGGCGGCCTGGAAGAAGGCGAAGCCCCGCCACTTCTTGGCCAGCTGCACGGCGATGAAGAGGCCGAGGGTGGTCTGGATGGTGAAGGTCAGGGCGAAGAAGATGGCGTTGTGCG